>URWP01000090.1 GCA_900551645.1 uncultured Bacteroides sp. | reverse complement strand
AGACTCATTTCCGATACGGACAAAAGTTTCAAGCACGCCATCACCTATATAATAGTAGGGGGTATCTTCACCCGGATAGACATGTAGAATAAGAAAATCTTTATCCTCTTCCTGTTCAATCTTCATTACTACTTGTGGAACGGGATCGATACGTTCTTTTATTTTCTGACTGATAAATTCAGCATCATCTTTTGCATCTTTCAATCCTACAAGAGTGTCATCGTCGGCAATACCAAATAGCAGAATGCCGCCAGTCCCGTTAGCATACGCGCTGACACTCTTTAGCCAGCTTTTAACCTTACGACGTTCCACTTCCTGCTTCTTGTCGTATTCTGTGGTTTCACCTATATATTTGTTGATGTCCATAAGTAATACTTTATTATGTGATGTTGATTCCTCAGTCCTCTTTCAATACTCTCAGCTCTTTCTTGGTCCCCTTGTATGCTTCACGCAATTCGCGGAGCGGGTGCTCGCTCTGCTCAATGTGATGAATCATGGAGTGGCAGTTTGAACACAAAGGTACAAGATTTTCTACGAAATCCTCAGGGATTCCATCAGTTTCAAAGGTTGAGATAGGCTTCAGATGGTGTACTTCTATAAAGTTTGCCCCAAGTGTTTCTCCATACATTTCGGCAAAGTCCATACCGCAGCATTGACACTGATAACCATAGCGGCTGATACACTGCTGGCGGAGCTGAGGGTTTCTATGTATTACTTCCATTTCTTTTGTAATATGTTTGCGTTCACCTTCTGTCTCTTCACGGAATTTTTGTACCTTTGCTTCCTGTTGAGGCTGTGCCTTCTTGACTGTTCCTTCCAAATTTATTTTGCGTTTGAACAAGTTTTTGAATGCTTTTGATTCAAGGAACTGAGAGTAGGTTTTCAGATGGACAGAATACATCAGTTCCGCCTCCTCGTCAATAGCTGCCATTTCCCGGTTGGTTGCAATGCGGTCCCGAACACGGTCGTAGAAGTTATGGTCAAGGCACTCGTAAATACTCGAAAAGGTAGTGGACTCGTATTTACGTATAAATGTTACCAGTTCTACTTCGCTGAAAGACGCGAATGATTCTGCATCAGTCCTACGCTTTTGCAATTCCTGTATATAGGCGTTACGTATTGAATCAGAAGTGGGTATAATTTGTTTCTTTGCCATCTTTTTCTGCTTAATATTAGGTTTGGTCAGTACTTATATTAAAGTACTACAATACTTATACCAGAGTACTCTAGTACTTCGGGTAAAGTACTGGAGTAATTGTAGTAAAGTACTGAGTCAATCATTCCAATTCAGATTCTCTTCGTACTTATCGAATTTCAATTCTTCGGTTACACCTGCCTTTTTTAAAGCCTTGAGTACTATTGCCTGTTCTTTTGGTGACAGGGCAGTCTCACCTCTACGGCGTTCGAAATAAGCATTTCGCCCGAATGTGGCAATCAGCAGGTTCATGAACTTCAGATACTGGTCAGGAAACATTCGTTTCTGAAAGTTTGTGAATCCACGTGCATACATGATAGGCTGATTATCACGATAGTGTTTGCAAGTAACATCTTTGCTACATTTGTTGGGGTTTATCAAATGAATGTATTCTTCATTTTCCAATAATTCGGTATATGATACCTGACGCAGGCATGTGGCTGCCATGGGGCAGTCACTATGCTGGCATACAGGGTAATTCTTTGGGATGGATGTATAAAGTTTCTTTGGCATTATTCCATAGGTTTAATCATTGATTCTATAAATTCAATTTCTAATACATCAAGACCATATTTAGCGTATAATTGTTGGTCTATTTCTGGAATGCTTTTATTCCAATCAATGTCACTGTTAGAAGTGAAGTCTTGCATTGGAACATTAGCCCAAGTATCTCGAGGATTATGTTGAGTAGCTTTAAGGGTACCTAACATGCATCTGGCAAATTTTGACTTGACGTATTTGAGACACCGATCAGCTTCCTGGGCATCGGTAAACTTACCGATGCTTAGGAAGGTGTCGGTGTGCCCGATTACCGGCGTGCTGAGCACCTCGCCGATAGCACCTGTGCCATTGGCTTCTGGAACAAACACATTGTATGTATCCAAATAGTCGTTGGGTTGTACATAATCTCGCTTTATCCAACGGTACACACGTTGATTATTTACCCGTCCGAACAATTTAATATAATCGAATCCGTCTTTTGGCTTCTCTACAAGGAATATATTTTGGTAGAGTTCAAAGGAATTGGAGGTTATCATATTTCCCGTACCCTTATTCAACGCATCTTTAGCTGCTGGATAATCTTGGAAAAAAGAATCAGAAAATCGATACATTCCACGTGAGGAAATAAGACTACCAAATTCATCTTTTTTAAAACATTCATGTTTAATGACTTTTTGTAATATAGCTTTTAATTCTTCATATTCAATGAATGTTCCGATTGGACCAAAATTGGCTTTATCATCACGATAAGTAATTACAACACCTCCTTTTATATCTACATTATCAAATATATCAGTAGACTTTTGTATGTATTTTACAACCTTGAAATGGTTGTCATTAAGTATTTTATCCATCCAATCAGAAGGTGTTTGCCCTGCCTTGAAAAGAAATCTTCCTGGCGTTATCAGTGTTACTTTTGAGGATAGCTTGAATGCTATATCATAAAATAAATGATATATTGGTGATTTGCGGGTACTTATTCCTTCCTCTTGATACGGCGGATTTCCCACCACTGCATTAAATTTCATTTCTTGTTTATTTGAATTACCCTTCCAGAAACCAACAGTCTTCAATTCTTTAACAAGACCTTCCTGGTCGTTAGAAGCACGTTTAATTAATTGTTCATCCTTTATATTCGCTTTTCTCTCTACATCGCGGAAGCCGAAGAGGGTACGACGGGTGATACCCACAGCCATGGGAGTGTTGCAGATGACATAAATATTATCCCGTACAATATCGTCCCATACTACCTGCTCCTCCTGCACACTGACGCTTTCTCTTTCAATACATTCCGCTTTTATATATTCGTCTAACCGGCGACGATAGAGCGAATAGGTGACATAGAGAGGATAGAGACCTGTCTTGGAGTTGATTTCCAGAATTTTGGTCTGTACTTCGCCTGCCAAATCCACGTTATCGAAAAGCTGACTGGTTACATCGCCCTGGTCTACATAACGTGGGGTGTCCAGTTGCCCTGTCTTTTCATCAAACGTCTCGTCATAGAAGCACCAACCGCCAATGGTATCGCTCATGTGCATATTCACTACTCGCCATGGAGTAAGTACGGTTTCCTTGTCCGGATTGCGGAAATATGAGAAGATTTCCGTAATCTGACGGATACGCTCATCCACATGCATGAAATCAGCCTCTCGGGTTAGGGCACGATATTTCTTTCCTGCTTCTTCAAAACGAGTGGCATTGAAGCATTTCTTGATTTTGTTGAAATCTGATTTCGAAACTCCTTTGGGCATGAACTCGAACCATGAGTCGTCACTAATCTTGCGGGTAAAATTATCAACAGTTATATCTTCTTTCGTATCGCCGGCATCGGCTCCACCATACATCAGTAATGGGATACGCAGGGCTATTCCACGTATGTTGGTGATACGCTTGCGGAACTCTTCGCGCTCTTCCTTAGCCTTTTCACGGCGGGCTATGCGCTCAGCTTCCTGACGCTGCCATTCCTCGCGTTCTTCTTCACTCCATGATTCCCACTGCTTTCGGAACTCTTCATCCTTTTGAGCTTTCTTCTTTGCCTTTTCTTCAGCTTCAGCTTTCTTTTGGCGTATTTTTTCTTCCCATGCCGCACGCTGTTCTTCGGTCATATGGCTGAGGTCTATCGTGTCTTTGGCATCCTTACGTTTCTCGTCTGGAGCCTGACCTCCATTCTCACCAATCTGATTGAGGAGATTAGGGTCAATCTTGTTAAGTTCTTCCTGAACATAAAGGCAATTGTCGTCGAATCCTTTACGAACCAAACGGTCGATATAGACGCTCTCCAATTTCTTGTAGATAGTATTGACATCCATAGGACTCATCTTTCCACCATCCATAGAAATAACCGGGCAGAGTTCGATGAAGTCACGAACAGTATCCTTATCGCGCATCTCCTGGGTCTTTTCTTCTTCGCCTTCTTTCTTTTGTTTATCCTTGGTTTTCGCCATTGATGAAAACTTTGAAGTTTCGGCTACAATCTTCAGGGTACGATCCGGCGCAAAGTCGAATACATAACACTCTGTTTTCATCTTGCCGTCAGGTGTTTTGTAAGGCGACTGAACGCGGAAAATGGTCTGCATATAGGTGGCAGCACGGTCGCCACCTTTGAGATAGAAGACTGCGGTCCAAGGGGCTACAGTAACTCCAGTGGTTAGTCGGCCACAGGATATGGTAATGGTAGAAGTCTTTTCCGGCAGTTCACCTATCGCATTGAGTACTTTATCGAGTGCATTTTCACTCTGTTCGTCCGCATCGTTCTTGCCGGCTACGTTCACTACCTTGAAATGCCTGAATGTGGGATGCTCGTTAAGCAGCTGCTCCAAGGCGGCTGCTTCATTGACATGGGAAACTACCCATAATGTATGTCGGAACATCTTACGATATTCCGTAGTAGAGAACGGGAAGTTGTTTTCAGCGTCTTTTGTACAGAGAAGATTCAGAAACTTCAGCACATCTGCTTCGTGTACAAACCGTCCTTTGGAACCGACGGGCATGTCTGCTTTGTCCGCCTTGGGATTGCCTGTCCATGTACGGAAGAATTCAGGGAAAGTAAATATACCTGTCTGGTCAAGCACATTGTTTATATTCTTGGTAATGTCATAAGTGAAGATATTCATCTTCGGCAATTCCTCGTATGGATTCTTTTCATTAGGATGCTCTTCATACCATTTTTTCTTGGCCTGCTGTTCTGCAATGTAGTCCCATGTGTAAATTTCATCTTCCTTGAAATCTTCATAGAGATTGAAGGGGGTTCCGGAGAGATAAAGCATTTTGGTCTTGTCCTTCTTCAAGAAATCGTCAATGACGCTTTTCCCCAAAGATGTTCGTGTGCCCTCGTGCGCCTCGTCGATAATAACAAGGTCCCAATCGGCATTGAGAATATCAGCTTTCAGTTTTTCATTCTCAATTTTAGTAGCTCCTCCAGAGTTATCCCCAGATTGATTCTTATATTTTGCTTGCGTCTTTAGGTTGACCAACTCAGAGAGACGCATATATTGCATTGAAACGAAGAAAGCAAAGTGGTTACCTTCGGCTTGTACAAATTTTTCAAGGTCGTAGAAGTTACCTTCGCTCTCATTATCTGAGCGTGTGCCAAAGCCATAAGTGTGATGTATATCAGAGTTTCCATCTACTTTAGGAACTGAATTTTTGGAGCCTACAACCTGACGGAAAGCATTGAGCCAGCTGTCGCCAACAACGGGGCGGTGGGTTATGATGAGTGTACGCTTTACGTCCATTTCGCGCATCAGCTGCATGGCGCAGATGGTCTTGCCGAAACGCATCTTTGCATTCCAGAGAAACTGTCGGGATTCAGGAAGAACGGTATATTGATAATCACCTTTCCGACCGCTTTTTTTGCAGAAATGCTCTTTAGCTTGATCTATTGCGTCTCTTTGTTCTGAACGTAGTACGATCAGGTTGTTCGAAGACGAATTAGCTTGTGTATTTACCTTTATTTCTTCGAGTGTTGAGTACGTTGCCATAGATATATTGTTTTTAATTATTCTTATTTACTAAAGACTCAAAGGTACATTTAGGTGCCTTCAGGTCATGGAAATCTTTTGAGTTAAGTGTGGCTTTCTGGAGATTAATCCCCTCAAGAAAGTCTTTGACAAGGCAAAGCCGCTCGTGTGGAGCCGGCTCGTGCTTCTCTTCCTGAACATCATCAAATAAGGAAAGTTGTTTACCGGTTGATGGCTCTTTTTCAATGTAGGGATCATATCCGGGCAATCCAAACTTCAACCCATCCATTTGCCAGATGTTCCACGATATGATGTAGGCCACACCGGGCATCATGCGCATTTTGTTCTGATTGAACTTTTTCTCACCGAACTGCGCAATATAATGCTCTTCGAAAGTAAAGAACAGGGCTTCTCGGGCAAGCAATAGATTGTCACCCTGCCATTCAAAACCATAAGTGGAACGTAAAGCTATCTTTGCCCATAAAATCCATTCCTTAGAGTCTTTGGCATTTTCCGATACGATACGCAGTTTCCTATCGAGCAAGCCAATTCGATACTTAACATCTTCATTATATTCACCGGATACGGCATCATAACGGTTACAGAGATAGGGAGCCTCTCCACATGTTATCTCCAGACGCATATCTGCCACATAGTCTTTCCAGGTCTTATCTTCAGGGAATATAATCTTTTCTTCATTATTAATCCATTTGTGAGGGTCGTTCGGATCGGGAGAATTAAACAGTCCTTCTTTCCGCCCGAACCATGCTTCATCAATAAGATTGTTCTGAGCATTACAAATCCAGGCGGGAGTGAAAACTTCGGCTTTATCTTTTGCTCGTTGAGTTTGCTCTTCTCTCGATTTTACCGAACGGGGACGGATAATCTCCTGATATTTTCCCTTAACCTCCGGATTTTCTTTAACAAGCTCTTTATATTTTTCCTTTGTGATGACAATACCATCATCTGAAACATAGGATGTAATCTTATCAAGTGTAATAGGGGCAAAAAAGGCGAAGTCATCTCCTAAATCGGAATACGAGTCGGTTGCCCAGTAGATATTCTGCTGGGTGGTATGATCTTTCAAAAGGTTCATGCAAACCTTTTCTCCATAACCTACGAGGAGTTGATTCTCACTTATATCTGCATCTTTAATCATAACTTTCGTATGCAATATTATAGTCCCATTGTGCAGTCTTCTTGCATTTTGGAATATTTTTTATGTAAATCTTTTATTTTTTCTGCAATTTGCATTCTTAGCCACAGCGGCTGAAGTACTTCTACCTGATACCCAAATGAAAAGATATATGCTTCCAGTTCTCTGTTAGGACGAACCATGAGCTTTATAATATGTTCTTCCTCATTGGTTACAATCTGTGACGGATGAATTGGCTTGTTTACAACATAAGGGAAACGAGCAGCATCGAATTGCAAAAGAACTTCTTCCGGTTCCGGATGATTATCAGGAAGGGTGACACCAACTACATCTTTAAAATACTCACTGAAATCAATGCTCTTGTTCGGTATAAAGGGTACATGGGCACGCGAAAATTTTACGATACGGTCGAGAGCTTTATTGGTGATGTAGTTACCATGATCCCCCTCTTGCAATCCGATTAAAAACCATCGGTTATTGAATTGCTTGATATGATACGGATGAATGATAGAAGTTTTCTCATTACCGGAAAATGTTCGATAGAGAACCTGCAGAGGCTGATGATTCATGGCTGAATCGATAAGTTCCCCCAAAAACTCAGTACCTTTCAACAACTCATTTTGGTCAAAAGAAACGATATTTTCAGTGTTAGGCATGATGCCAAAGCGATATTCCAAACTCGATATGACATTTTCCAGCCAGGCATTGCTCGGTACACCACGGAATCGACTTAGTATGTCGATTGCGGAACGAAGAGAAGTTACTTCTTCTGTAGATAGCTCGTTGTTGAAAATAGAAAATGTCGGGTCCGAATAGCGATAGTAACTTTTCCTGCCATTGAATGGGTAAGCCTTAATCGGAGCATTGTAAGTAACTCTGTCACGCATATACTTTATATCCTCACGTATCTGTCGGATGCCAATCTGAGTGCCACACAAATCAAACAGGGCCTCATTTACTTTTTCTATGAGGTCATCAACAGTGTATTTATGATGAAAATCGCTGAAACAACGGTCAAGTATCTGATAACGAAGCTGAGCATTCTTGTTTGTAGGCATTGTATTAATTGGGCTTTTGCTATATTATTTATCAGGTTTTACAGGAACGATATCGTCAAGACGGACAAGGTCGTTCATATCACATTTGAGACACCGTGCTATTTCAATCAGGTTTTCTAAAGTCGGCTGCGAGGTATTTGTTACCCATTTAGAGATAGTTGCAGGGTCTTTACCAAGCATTTTCGCCAATTCCTTATTGGTTATCATGCGCTCGGCAAGCATCACTTTAATTCGATTCAGTGGTTGTTTATCCATGCTTTTTAGCAATTTAATTTGTTGTATTTGACAAAGTTATAGTTTTTCCGTTTAAAAATGCCCTATTTGCGTTAAAATATCACGTGTTAAGTAAAATAAATGACGATTTCGTCAATACTTTGAGTGAACTCTTTGTAAATTAGTACATTATTTGATATTAGAGATTTGATGTGCAAAGTAAAAGTATAAATGATAACAGAACTCAAAGAATTAATGTCTCTGAATGCTGAAATGAGTTCAGAAGAGATAGAATCGCGGTTTACTCAAATAGCTAAATTACTCTTTTCTGGTAGCTGTTATGAAAGGGGGGGAGTAGAAAGCAGGGGTTAGTCCGCCAACACTTGTTTCCTGTATTGATTTTTTAGAAAGGATGAAATCTGAAGGATAGAGTTCTATGTTCGGTTTTTGTTAACAGGTTATGTCATAAAATATATCTGTTGAAAATAACTGAACAGTTTTACTAAGTCGGAGGAAAAATCAGAAAATGTGTAAAACTTTAGCATAATATTAAAAGACTTGCTTATATTTGCTTAAATAATGGTGGTCTCTTTTTAAGTGGAAATAAGGGAGAATTTTATCAGATTATCTATACGGCCGTGTTGCAGAGGGAATATGAAATCGGTCGCCTATGGGAGCTATGAAGAATGTTGGTCAGACTGTTTTAATAAAATCATCCGCGAAGACCTGGTAGATTTTTCCGACGAAAACTATAAATCTTTCAAGGCAAGTCTGATGGAGTTTTCTGTCTTCTTTCTAGATGGTTTGATAGACGCATAATTATTTATCAAGATTTTCTGCCGGGACGTCTGAAGGAAAAGCTATAAAGAAGGATGAGGACTCAATGGGATGTTCCTTATACTTCGAGAAAAACCTGACAGGACAAAAGGTTATGTATTCGTCTACAATGAAATCAAGGACTACGTTATGGCGACAGCATTGACAATTCCGTTAAACTGTCTCCTTAACAAACTAATAAACCTAACTACTAATATCGTCAAGAAGTATGGCGGAAAAAATAGCATTAAAGGATATTGTCGAACTGAAAGGTTGCCCGACTGAAGAGTTTATCGTTCTTGCATCTGAAAAAGGCATTACTATTTCTAACGAAGAGGATAGTAAATTGTCTTTCGCTGAGCTAAAAATAATAGATCCTTCTCTTGCTTATAAATTACGGTATAAGAGGCTGAAGAAACAGAGTACGGCTAAGGAATCCATATCTTCCAAGGAATATATGGTAGCTGAGAGCACTGGCAAGAACACTCAAGTACCACTTCGTTCATTAGAGAGTTTGAACTCTCTCGCCATAGATGAGCCACGAGTTAATTTAGACTTCCAAAAGAAAAACGCGGTACTGCAAGAACTTGTCTCAATGGTGAATTATGCTGAAATAATGAGCATTGAAAATGTTCACACAATTCGGCGAAAATGGGAAGATTATGGTCTGGGAAGAGGGAAAAGATTTAAAGATC
The DNA here is from genome assembly GCA_900551645.1 of uncultured Bacteroides sp. Lineage (GTDB taxonomy): Bacteria > Bacteroidota > Bacteroidia > Bacteroidales > Bacteroidaceae > Phocaeicola. The sequence goes on along the minus strand of URWP01000090.1, from coordinate 106 downwards.
TGTATAAGAAATCAATACTTCGGTAAATTTTTACCGATAAATTAAAATTAAACATAGAATCGGCATAATCCGGTTCAAAATTATATTCAAGAGATCATTGAAATAC
>URWP01000089.1 GCA_900551645.1 uncultured Bacteroides sp. | reverse complement strand
CGGTAGGGGCCGTGTCCGCTTACGACTTCATCGGCCGAACTGGGGATATAATGCATACCCGGATGTTCATCGCTGACTATCCGGCGCAAAGCCTTGTCGATGATTTCCGGAGGGAAACCTTCGTTGCGTCCACAGTAGATACCGATGGATGCATGGCTTCGGATACGGCGTACATAATCTTCGGCATTGGCAATGAACATTTCCGGATAATAAGGGTCGGGTCCGTCTGCTGGATTTGCCAGCCAGAAGTCCTGCCAAATCATGATACCATGTTTATCGCATGCCTCATAGAACTCTTCGTCGCCAATCATACCTACCCAGTTACGTATGATGTTGAAATTCATATCGGCGTGGTAAGCGACGGCGGCATCGTATTCGCGTGCCCGGTAGTTCAGGTTCGATTCACTGAATCCCCAGTTTCCTCCTCGTCCGATGAAACGTCTGCCGTTAATGTACATGTTCAGTATCTGGTGGTCTTCATTGTAGGTCATCTGCCGGATACTGGCTTTGTAGTTTATCTGGTCGGATGTTTTATCTCCTGTCTTGAAGGTGAAGTTTGCGTCATATAGATACGGTTCACCGTATCCTTTCGGCCACCACAGGTGTGGGTGCTGCATGACTAGCTGTGGATATTCAGAAGCATTGAAAATTACTTCCTGTTCCTCTCCTGCTTTCAATGACACTTCCCGTTCGAAACGAATGTCTCCGATACTTCCTTGCAGAACTCCTTTAATGTCTTTGTTGTCGTGGTTCTTGACAAAAGCTCTGGCTGTCAGTTGTACGGAAGTTGTATCGGGTAAAGGAAGTACGCTTTCTATCAGCGGGTCGCTTACGGTTACAGTTCCGGTGGTTACCAGCTTCACGTCGTTCCAGATACCGATGTTTCTGCCTCGTACAGTTGGAATCCAATCCCAACCGATAGTTGCATGGAAAGTCGGGTTATCAGCTCCCAAGATACCGCCATTGAAATCGGTACTCTGTTTGTTCTTTTCCTTGATGGCTCCGATGTGGCTGTTCTTGATGATTTCTACAGCAAGTATATTCTTTCCTGGTTTCAGGAAAGATGTTACATCCATATTTCCGCGGATGAAGGCTCCCTCGATATCGCCGGCCTTTTTCCCGTTCAGATATACGTGGGCTTTCCAGTTGATACCGTCGAAGTCCAGAAATACCTTTTCGTTCTTGAAGTTATCGGGTAGGGTAAATTCATTCCGGTACCAGAAGTTGGAGTTGAAGAACGATTCAGAGATATTCAGCTGGTTATCGGCATAATTCGGGTCGGGAATGGCACCGATATTCTTGTAGCTGCTCAATACAGTACCGGGTACTGTAGCGGTAATCCATCCTTCCGGTTGGAAGTCGGCGGTGGCAATCTCTTCGCCGGAATGTTTTACTTCCGAGGCTCGTTGCAGTTTCCAGTTCCCTCCTGAGAGTGTGAGGCTGTTTCCATCCGGGGCAGGTTGGGCTGCCGGGGTAGGAGTCAGTCCGCCTTTACCCATGACTTCGATTTCGCTGAGCAGATAGTGGCCGTTCTTTTCCGGCTGTTCCATCAGCACGCGTACATAGCGTGCTTTTCCTTTCACTGCTATTTCGTCTGTTGTATTCCCTTCTTCGGGTAGAGATGCAATATCTTTCCAACTCTTCGCATCGTCCGAAATCTGTATTTTCCCCTGTTTGGCCCTGCTTATCCAGTGCAGGATGACTTTGTCGAAGGTGGATACGCTTCCTAAATCCACATAAATCCATTCTTCCTGACCGGTAGCACTCATCCAGGTGCTGTTGAAGAATTGAGACGGTTTCAGTTCGACCGGTTCGTTCTGAAGGTAGAAATTCAGGTCTGTCAGGTTCCAATAGGCTGCTCCCGGCATCTTCAACGCTATTTTATAATGGTTGTAGTCGCCAGATTGGGTAAGTGTGATGTCTTCGTCCAGCAGTCGTACCGGAAGGTCTCCTTTTTCGCTCTGTTTGTTCGGGTCGGAGTGCATGGTGAAGCGGGAGGCTTTGCCGGGAAGCCCGTTTCCGGTAATTTTTCCTAATTCCTGCCAGTCGGTTCCGTTGTTGGAACCCAAACATATCAGTTCATAGCCTTTTCTGGCTTTATCTGCCTGATAGGTGACGGAACCTCGCAGATGAATTTTGTCGGCTTTTTTACTATAGTTCTGTAGTGTGAACTGGAAGTAAGTGTCTTCGCCTACAGCTGTATTCCGTGAATAGGGGCCTTCGTCAATCATCCATTCACGTTCTCTGCGTGGCTTTTCACCGTCGGGGGTAGATAAAATCAGGTATGGAGGAAGTTGGGTGCTGATGATACCGTCGGTGACAAGTTGTGCGGTCAAGTTGTAATCATAGCTGGAAGATTGATAGGCAGCGCGAAGCAGTGCAATGTTCCGGTAGGTATTGTTTGGTTGTAACTCGGGCGAAAAGTCTTCCTGGGGATTTCCCGGATATTGTCCGATGCCTCGTGTGTAATAGTCTGAGCGTACTGTGTTTTGCGTAGTTTGCTCAGAACAGCTGAAGGGGAGCAGTGTCATGACGGCAGTCATTCCTTTCAGCAGATGTGAATAAAGTTTGTGATTCATTGTATTTGATGTTTTTGATGTGTTTTCTGGTATTTATAAATAGGGTTATTGGAAATTAAGATTTTATACAATTACTGGATAAAAGTTATCATTTCCATATTGATTTGTTAAATTTTTATGGATAGAACAAAATTAATGAACATTCTTGAAACAATCTAATATTTTTTTATCTGAAAATAGACTCTTCCGTATAGTTCTTTGTCGATATATCGGCATACAGAATTTATATGGGTGGAATCATAGTTACTTGATGCTTTAAGGTATTATTGGGTGTTACAGTGTTTGTTTTCTTTAAATGTGATTCTGTAAGATGTTATTTCCGGTAGAATTTATAAAGGTTGTTTATCTTGATTTCAGTCTGGAAAAGAAGGAAGAAAAAAACAAACGGATGTTTCAATTAAAATAAACGTTCATCTTCATTAAAATGTCCGTTTGTTTTAGTTGAAACGTCTGGATGTTTTAAATCAATTTTTTCTGTCCTGTTTTATAACTAAACAGTAGATGTGATTCTTGTAAGCTAAATGTTTGATTTGTAGTGTGATTTCTTATTTTATAATATCATGGCTGGCTATTCTTTCCAGTGATTCTCATAAGGCTTGTCGTAAATTGTATCGGAGTGAATAGAAATAGTCTGTAATTTTCTTTCTGAATTCTTTGTAGATAAAGAACTCTTTCTTACATTTGTGTTTAACAACGTTGTTAATAAAAAGAAGACAATGAAAAAAGAAGATAATACCGAAAGACTGATACTGAAAGCGGCTGAGGAAGAGTTTCTTGAGAAGGGGTTTACTTTGGCAAAAACCACCGAAATAGCGGAAAAGGCTGGGGTGACCCATGCTATGCTTCATTATTATTTTCGTACTAAGGAAAATTTGTTCGAACAGGTATTCCGACAGAAAGTATATCTGATAGCCGGAGCGCTTGATACAGTATTCAATTCACAACTCTCTTTCAAGCAGCAGTTGGAAAATCTGATTCGTACGCATTTTGAGTTTTTACGCGCGAATCCACGTCTGCCTTTTTTCTTGTTGAGTGAAATCTCTCGGGATGGGAAACGCCGTAGAATGTGTATTTCTATTCTTTTGCCTGTATTGCGTCGGGTATTTACTAATTTGGCAAATGTCCTGGATGAGGCGGTTCAGAAAGGAGAGGTTCGACCTGTACGGGCAGCCGATTTGGTAATTTCTATTCTGTCGCTGAATGTTATGCCTTTTGTCGGTCAACCAGTAATGCAGGGTATCTTGAATTTAGGGAATGAAGAGATGGAGCAGTTTATAGAGAATCGCATGCAAGAGAATCTGGAAACTATCTGGAGTCGGTTAAAAATATAGGAAATATGAAAATCAGGTTGTTTATCGGGTGCTTGTTGGGAGTGTTTTTGCCAACGGTGAGCATGGCTCAACTCGAATTACAGGAGTGTCGTGACTTGGCCCGGCAGAATTATCCGTCTATCCAGCAGCTGGATTTGCTTAAGCGGACGGAGGAGTTTACCTTGAAGAATATCGCAAAAGGGTATTTGCCTCAAGTAAGCTTCTCGGGAAAAGTTTCTTATCAGTCGGACGTAACAAAACTTCCGATTGATATTCCAGGTATTGATTTTGGTATGGAAAAGGATCAATATCAGGCGGTACTGGAAGTGAATCAGTTGATTTGGGACGGTGGTGCGTTACGTAACCGGAAACAGACGGCTAGTGCAGAGCGTGCAGTACAGCGGCAGGAAGTGGAAGTAGGGTTGTATACGCTTAATGACCGGGTGGATGAGCTGTTCTTCGGTGTGTTGCTGTGTGATGCGAAACTGGAGCAGAATACTTTGTTGAAAAAACAGTTGGAATTGAATCTGGCGCAGGTACAGGCTTGTGTGAACGAAGGGGTTGCCAATCAGGCTGATTTGGACGCTGTGAGAGTAGAACAGTTAGGAGCTGAACAGAATGAGCGGGAGTTGAAGGCTTTCCGGAAAACATATGCCGGCATATTAGGATGGCTTATTGGAAGAGAACAGTTGGCCGATGAGACCTTTGTCCGTCCTGAAATGCCATCGGTAGGTACAGGAGAAAATCTCCGTCCTGAATTAAAATTGTATGATTTACAACGCTCTTGTTTGGAGGTACAGCGTAAGGGATTGACCGTACAGTATTATCCGAAACTGGGATTGTTTGCCCAAGGGGCTTACGGTGATCCTGGATTGAATCTGCTGAAGGGGGGATTTGAATTCTATTACATAGCCGGGATACGGCTGACATGGAATTTCGGAAATCTGTATACCTTGAAGAACGACCGGAAGCTGATTGATTTGAACCGTCGTTATGTCGATGTACAGCAGGAAACTTTTTTGCTCAATAACCGGATGGAAAAGGAACAATATAACCGTCAAGTGGAGAAATTGCGTGATTTGATGGTGAATGATGAAGAATTGATTCGTTTACGGGAAAATATCCGTCGGTCTGCCGAGGCAAAGATGCGGAATGGTACATTGACGGTTACCGAAATGCTTCGTGAAGTAATAGCGGAGAGTCAGGCGAGGCAAACTAAAGTTCTTCATGAGATAGAATTGCTACAGGCACTTTATGATTTGCAATGTGTAACCAATGATAAGCTATGAAAAAGGTTTTGTGGATAGGAATAGGTATGATTAGTCTGGTGCTTACCTCTTGTGGAGGAAATAACCAGGCATTTGATGCTTCAGGCATTTTTGAGGCGACCGAAGTGGTGGTTTCTTCCGAGGCTTCTGGAAAGATTCTGTCGCTTGAAGTGGAAGAGGGAGATGTGCTTGATAGTGGGCAAATGGTAGGTTCGGTGGATTCGCTTCAACTGTATTTGAAGAAACTTCAGTTACAGGCTAGTGTCCGTTCCATCGGTTCGAAAAAATCGGATATTGCCAAGCAGGTAGCGGCTACTCGGGAACAGATATCCAAAGCAGAAAAAGAACGGAAGCGTTTTATGAATTTGCTGGATCAGCAGGCTGGTACTCAGAAACAGGTAGATGATATCGAATCACAACTGGAAGTATTGAAGAGGCAGTTAGCGGCTCAACTGTCTACATTGCAGAATGCCAATCAGGGGGTATCGGATGAAAGTGATGCTGTGTCCCTTCAAATCATGCAAGTGGAGGACCAATTGGATAAGTGCCGGATTACGGCACCGTTACGGGGAACGGTTTTGGCTAAATATGCTGAAGCTGGAGAAATAACGGCTCCCGGAAAACCTTTGTTCAAGCTGGCTGATATGGATAAGGTTTATCTGCGAGCCTATGTGGGCGCCGAACAATTGACTCAGATACAATTGGGACAGACGGTAAAAGTGTATGCCGATTATGGCGAAGATAACCGGAGAGAATACGATGGACGAATAATCTGGATAGCTTCGCAGGCGGAGTTTACTCCCAAAACAATTCAGACCCGTGATGAACGTGCAAATCTGGTGTATGCTGTAAAGATAGCAGTGCGAAATGATGGATTCCTGAAATTGGGAATGTATGGTGAAGTGAAATGGACAGGACAATGAGACCGATAGTACAGATAACGGATGTCTCCAAAAGTTATGGCAAGGTACAAGCCTTGGAGCATATCAGTCTGGAGGTAATGCCGGGAGAAATTTTCGGGATTATAGGTCCTGACGGTTCCGGAAAGACTTCGTTATTCCGTCTGCTGACCACTTTGTTGACCCCTGATACGGGGGTGATAACGGTAAATGGTTTCGATGCGGTGAAGGATTATAAAGCTATTCGGAATCGTGTCGGTTATATGCCGGGGCGTTTTTCGTTATATCCGGCCCTTTCGGTCGAAGAGAATCTGAATTTCTTCGCGACTCTTTTCGGAACAAGTCTGGAGGAGAATTATCGGTTGGTGGAACCTATTTACCGACAGATAGAACCGTTCAGAAAACGAAAGGCAGGAAAACTTTCAGGCGGAATGAAACAGAAGCTGGCACTGAGTTGTGCATTGATACATAAACCTGATGTTCTCTTTTTGGATGAAACGACTACGGGTGTAGATCCAGTATCAAGAAAGGAGTTTTGGGCGATGCTCCATCGGCTGAAACAGGAAGGAATAACCGTTCTGGTATCAACTCCTTATCTGGATGAAATCCGTTCTTGCGACCGCATGGCTTTTTTATATGAAGGAAGGCTGAAAGGGACTGGTACACCGGATGCTATGTTGGAACGGTTTGCGGATATTCTTTGTCCGCCGGGGTTGCAGCGTAACGAGGCTGATTTGGCGGAGGAATATGCTATCCAGGTAGAAGGACTTGTCAAACGTTTCGGCGATTTTACGGCAGTCGATCATATTTCTTTTAAGGTGAAGAAAGGCGAAATTTTTGGTTTCTTAGGGGCGAACGGTGCAGGGAAGACTACTGCCATGCGGATGCTTTGCGGACTTTCTTATCCTACGGAAGGTACCGGTACTGTAGCCGGTTTTGATATTAATACTCAGCAAGAGGAAATTAAAAAGCATATCGGTTATATGAGTCAGAAGTTTTCCCTTTATGATGATTTGAAAGTGTGGGAGAATATCCGTCTTTTTGCTGGTATTTATGGTATGGACGATAAAGAAATCGGGTTACGGACACAGGAGGTTTTGGCTGAATTAGGCTTGGAGAAAGAACGTGATACATTGGTCCGTTCGTTACCGTTAGGATGGAAGCAGCGGTTGGCTTTTTCGGTGGCTACTTTCCATCGGCCGGAGATTGTTTTTCTGGATGAACCTACGGGTGGTGTAGATCCAAAGACTCGTCGTCAGTTTTGGGAGTTGATTTATCAGGCTGCCGACCGTGGCATTACGGTGTTTGTTACAACGCATTACATGGATGAAGCCGAATTTTGCGGACGGGTTTCTATTATGGTGGATGGATGTATCCGGGTTTTAGGAACACCGGATGAGTTGAAGCGTACTTTGGGAGAGAAAGATATGGATGGTGTTTTTCATCGGTTGGCTCGTGAGGCTACCCGTAAACCAGATTAGAATGAAACAGTTTTGGGCTTTTGTAAAAAAGGAATTTTATCACATCTTCCGTGACAGACGTACTATGCTGATGCTGTTAGGTATGCCTGTGTTACAGATTATTTTGTTTGGCTTTGCCATTTCTACAGAGCTGAAGACCAGTCGTGTGGCAGTGCTTGATCCGAATCCTGACCAGACTACTAGACGAATTGTGGAACGTTTGGATGAAAATCCTTATTTTGAGATAGTATGTTACTTGCATCATCCCCATGAAATTGCAGCTGTATTTCAGCGTAATAAAGTTGACTTGGTAATTCAGTTCCGTCCGGATTTTGAATGGGGAGTGTATCATACGGGAGATGGAGGTGTTCAACTGGTAGTAGACGCTACCGATCCGAATACAGCCACCTTAACCGCCAATTATGCACAGGGAGTGCTTGGAACGGCTATCCGTCAGGAGGGGTATCATTCGTCTGTAGACATACAGACACATTTGCTTTTTAATCCACAGATGAAAAGTGCCTATAATTTTGTCCCAGGAGTAATGGGGCTGATTCTGATGCTTGTTTGTGCCATGATGACATCCGTCTCTATTGTTCGTGAAAAAGAAACTGGAACTATGGAAGTGTTGTTGGTTTCTCCTATTCGTTCTGTATTTATTATTCTGGCGAAAGCAGTTCCCTATCTGATACTATCAGCAGTAAATCTGACTACAATTCTGTTATTGTCTGTTTATGTGTTGCATGTACCGGTAGTCGGAAGTCTTTGGTTGTTGGCATTCTTAAGTTTTCTGCTGATTGTTGTGGCTTTGTCTTTAGGACTTTTTGTTTCCTGTCTGGTTGATAATCAGGTAGCTGCTATGTTGATTTCGGGAATGGTGTTGATGATGCCGGTCATGTTGTTGTCTGGTATGATTTTCCCTACTGAAAGTATGCCTGTAATCTTGCAGGGAATTTCTTGTGTTATTCCGGCTAAATGGTATATTTTGGCTGTAAAGAAAGTCATGATTGAGGGATTGGGATTTGTGGCTGTTTGGAAAGAAGCGGCTATACTCTTTGTAATGGCTGTCGCATTGTTGGCCTTGAGTCTGAAGAAGTTCAAGAATCGTTTGGAATAAAAAAGAAAAAGTATGGTGCTGAGATATCTGATAGAAAAAGAATTCAAGCAGATGAGACGTAATAGTATCATTCCGCGCCTTATCGTGATATTTCCATGTCTGATGATGATTCTGATGCCATGGGCTGCTAATTTGGAAATTAAGTATAATAATGTCTGCATGGTAGATTATGACCATTCTATGACATCCCGCCGGTTAGCAGAAAAAGTGGCTTCTACTGATTATTTCAATTTGGTGAATTATGTTTCTGGATATGGACAGGCTTTGCAGGAAGTGGAGTCAGGTAAAGCAGACATTATATTAGAGATACCTGTAAATTTTGAAAAGAATCTGATAACGGGATTGCCGGTACAGTTACAGGTTTCTGCCAATTCTATCAATGGCACAAAGGGAGGAATTGGTACTTCGTATCTGTCGTCAGTACTTAATGATTATGTGGGGGGAATTTATTCGGCTAACGTTCCTATACAGGTGTCTTTACTCAATTTATATAATCCACATCTGGACTATAAGAGATTTATGGTACCTGCATTGATGGTTATGCTATTGACTTTGATGTGTGGTTTTTTGCCTTCATTGAATATTGTAGGTGAAAAAGAGGCGGGAACAATAGAACAGCTGAATGTTACGCCTCTGAATAAGTTTGTCTTTATTTTGGCTAAACTGATTCCATATTGGGTGGTCGGACTGGTTGTGCTGAGTATTTGTTTTATATTGGCTGTCTTGTTGTATGACATTGTTCCGGCGGGCAGTTTGCTAGTAATCTATTTCTTTTCCTGTATTTATGTGATTGTAATATCCGGATTCGGATTGATTATTTCCAATTATTCTTCTACAATGCAGCAGGCTATGTTTGTAGAGTTTTTCTTTATCATTGCTTTTGTCTTGTTAAGTGGACTTTTTACGCCCATCCGAAGTATGCCCGAATGGGCACAATGGATTTCAAAATTTAATCCATTGACTTATTTTATTGAAGTAATGCGTATGGTTTATCTGAAAGGGAGCGGATTGACAGATCTTTGGGGACAGTTGGTTAAATTATCTGGTTTTATGGTTGGTTTTTGGGCATGGGCTG
>URWP01000088.1 GCA_900551645.1 uncultured Bacteroides sp. | reverse complement strand
ACGGGTGCCTACTGGCGCCCGTCTAAAAGGGGGCACCCTAAAATTGGAAGTTTACCTTCCTTCTTTCCAGTATTGGGCTTGCTGTGTATCTTGAGGTATTCTATTCAAGGAGCCGGGTATACACGGTTGGCCATGTTTTCTGGAGTATCGGAAATGATTGCTCGTATTTTAGTCAGTCTGGTAGCCGTTCCTATGTGGGGATTTTGGGCTGTATGTTTTGGTGACCCCACAGCCTGGGTTTTTGCTGATCTTTTCCTGATACCGGCTTTCATTTATGTATATCGCCGGCTGTGTGGTATTGTGGTGCGGGAAACTAATTCCTGATAGGTAACCGTTTCCAAAGCCAGTCAGGTATTAGGTGCCAGAAAAAGACCAGAATCTGGTACTGCCAGTCAATGATGGCTACCCGTTTTTTCTGGTGAAGGGCGGAGACAATCTTGCGGGCGGCATAGGCAGGAGACATGAGTAGCGGGTAGTGTTTCCCATCATTGAGTAGCCCGGTAGCAACGAATCCTGGCCGAATGTCAGTAAAACGGATGGATACCTTGTGCATACGTGCCAGTTGCTCAAGTGCGTCCAGATAGGTATTCTGAAATCGTTTGGTTGCAGAATAGGCTGGAGCGATACCGAGTCCTTTTGTTCCGGCTATGGAGCTGATGACGGCCAGATGTCCGCTTCCTTTTTGAAGGAAATACCGGAAAGCATGAGTCACCATTCGGGCAAAACCGATACCGTTCGTTTCTAATGTATTCAATTCGATTTCAGGTTCCAATGTATAATTCTGAAAACCGATGCCTGAGCTTTGCAGGAAGAGGTCCATACCTCCCAAATCATTAATCAGAGCTTCCAGTTCCTTTTCTGCTCCAGATTGTCGGATATCGAAGGACCGGATACAGATTTGGTCAGGGTATAAAGCCTGTAAAGTTTCTAGGTTTTCTTTTCTTCTTCCGGTTATTCCCAGTTTCCATCCTTCCTGAATCAGAAGTAAGGCAATTTTTTAGCCGATACCTGAAGTAGCGCCTACAATGATGGCACGTTGAGGAATTTTCTTCATAATTTACAGATTACTTTTAAGTTCATAAATAAATGTGCCGATAGCAGGATGACTGTCAGACTCTCCGTTAGCATAATAGAATTTGCCGGTAAAAGGCATCTGTTCATTCAGTGACCGAAGTTCGGTACAGAGTTGGTTGCAGAATGCGGTATACGGGCGGTTGTTTCCACGTTCGCCGGTGTCATCGCGGAAAATGGTCAGGTATCGGTTTTGTGGATAGGCATGTACCAATTGGTTGATTTGCTGAGCTAGGTTGCGGGCTTCTTGAGGCGTAATCCGGTCGAAAAGGTTAGACAGATTGAAGATAATCAGCTCAGACAATATGGCATGAGCTTTCCAGAAACGAAGAGGAACAGCCGATAATCTTGGGCTGCATAGATAGGTGGCTGTTCGGTAGTTCGGAAGACGGAAGAATACTTCGGCCAACTCTTTTAAGGAATCCGAAGGATTGATTGCCAGATGAGCAATGTCTGTGCGTGGAAACCGTCGGCAATATTCCAAAAAGGCGAGTGCTGATGCGCCTGACTCGGTAGACAAATCGCAGTATACAACCCGACCATTGGCGGAAGTGATAGCATCGTGTAGCCAGCTTCCGCAGGTTTCCAATAAAGCCTGGGCCGACATGTATTGCTTGCGGAAATAATAGGCATTGTACAGTAGTGCTCGTTCTTGTGTGGAAATACCAGATGCCTCGAGTATCTGGAAATTTATCCGTCCATAGGCTAGCTGTTCCCGATAGTATGGCTCGGTTTGTTTCTCCAGAACTTTTTTACCTGAAAGTTTTTCCAGTGGCGTGTATACGATGGCTTGTAATGTTTCTTCCAGTGCTTCAGGTAGGTTATAAGTCGTAGCCTGGGTATCCCACCCTTGTCGGTAAGTGGGTATAGAAAACTCTCCCCGACAAAAAGCGTTTACATCGGTATCAATATATCCATTGTGCAGGCGGATATACTCCATTAATTTGTAGAAAGTAAGATTAGCTCCTAGTACGCTTGGATTTCCGGTAAGAAGCAATTGTTTCCGTGCACGGGTAATGGCTACATTCAGCTTTCGGTCAATCAGAAATTCACCTTCTTGGAAAGTATTGGCTGTCAGAAAATTCAATTGGTTGTAGTCATGGACAGTAAAAGAGTATATAATGACATCTCGTTGGCTTCCTTGATAACGCTCCACAGTATCGATGGAGATGTCCAACAGTATTGGAATATTCAATCGGGCAATTTCTTTCCGTATCATGGCAATTTGGTTGCGATAGGGAACGATGACTCCGACTGTATGATTCGGGTTGAAGGTATTTCCTGTCAGACGGTAGATGTGTTCCAGCAAGGTGGCGACAATACGGGCTTCGTTCAGGTTGGTTTTGTCTGAAAAACCAGAAGGAAGTGGTTCGTTGACGGGGATGAAGACCATGCGCCGTTCCAGCAAGAGGCAGTCGATGGTGTCTTTTGCAGAAGTGACTTCCGGATAAGGACAAGACTCTTCCTGATGGGGAAGTGGTACAGATTCTAGCTGTTCTCGATAATAAAAAGTATGATTCGGAAATTCGGCGATGGCCGGATGCATTCTGCCTTGCTTGTGGAGGATGCTCCGGACTGAAGCATCGCATTGCTTGTAGAGCCGCTCGAAGAGGGATTTTCGGCAGTCGGTCAGGCCGATGGACTGTAGTAACGGATGATGGATGGCCGCTTCTTCCGGGCTTTGTTGTGCGATGGCCGGTAATTGCTTGTAGTCGCCGATGAGAATGAATTTACCGATGGCGTTCTGAGTTTGGTACCGGGCAGACAAGATACCTATCAGGTCGGGTTCCAGAATCTGTGAAGCTTCGTCTATGATAGCCAGGCTGAACGGTTTCAGTGAAAACAGGTTCAGCCGGTTGTTGATGGCAGTAGTAGTTCCTACAAAAATACGTGTATCAAGGATGCGTTGCTGGATATCTTTCAATTTAGGACAGTCGTTCAGACTGTATTTTAATAGATAAGGTACATAACGAGAATCGCAGGAGAGTTCGTTGCCAATGCGGATGAATGGAGTATGAGCTGCAATACCGGAACTGACCAACATGTGGCAGATTTCATCAACGGCCCGATTGGTATAAGATAGCAGTAGGATAGAGGTGTCCGGTTCGGTCAAGGCTTCTTCTACCATGTAACGTAAGGCGCATGAAGTCTTTCCGGTTCCCGGAGGACCTACCAGCAGAAAGTAATCAGTGGATTGTTTTTCTTTCAATATCAGTTCATTGAATCTTCCGTAAGATCCGTTCAGTCGGAGCTCCGGGTTTCTGGAAGGTGGACGCACGCCTAACAGTAATTCTTTGCGATCTGTCCGTGCCGCTAGAAAAGCATACAGTCCGCGCATACCACTGGTCGCAGATACATCTGAACTGTCATGTTCAATGGCAAAGACTTCGTCTGCTCCTCCAATGATTTCCTTGTTCTGTTGCCCGTTTCGCAACAATACAGTCAGTCGGTCTGGGAAAATTGATACAATATTTCCCTTCATGAGGATTTCTTTGCGTACATCCGGTTCTCCGTGATAGGCATAACAAATAACAATGTCTCCTGTACGGAAGTTCGGTAGAAAATCTTCATCCTGTTGGGGAATGGTCAATTCTATCAGGTCATAACCTTTATTGGGGGCACTTTGCTGTTTGTTGCGGATGGTTAGTCCTAACAGGATGTTTCCAGCTTCCAGTTTCTCAGGTAAGGGAAGGTGCCATAAGCCTGCAAAGCCGTGGCAAGGGTCGGTGTTCCCTCCGGTTTTATTTAGGATTTGCTCTTTGGAGACAAAGGTAAAAAAACGTTCGAAATAGGCTCGTTCCAATGGAGTGACATGTTTCAGTGTCTGGATGGTTTCCTGGAGTTGCGGCTCTTGGAAATCATTCCACAGACGATTGTGAATCTGGTATTCATTCAGCATATCCGTATCCAGTGTTTCAATGACATGTGAGATATTCCCTTCACCCAGTTTCATTTCTTCAGCCACAATGAGGTTACGTAGACGGATACTTTCGCGGAACAAGGTTTCGGAGAAATGTTCCAGCATCAGTCCATCCGGGTATTTGGAATAGAGTAGAAAGGTTTGCAGTTCTTCGGTTTCTTTCCCAAAGTTGTACATCAATATGCCTTGGTACAGCATCATCTGGATAAAATGGTCTTCTTTATGCTTGCGTTGCCATTCATCACGTTTTCCTGATTTTTGCTCTATTAAGATTTTGAAATCTTTTTGAAGCATATCTACACGTCCTTGTAAACCCAGTTTTTCACAGATGAATGAAGCCTCGAGCAAGGTCTTCCGGCGGTCAAAAGCCTGAAGGTTGTGAGGAAGAATGTCGTGTACAAATGAACGTAGATTCATCAGTTGCGATTGGGCTTGTGCATGGAAAGTCTCAGGTAGTGGACAGGTGCAGAATTCAAGTGCTGAGGAAGCGAAATACTTTTTGAAGGACTCAGCATAAGAAACGGGACTCTCCGCCTGTTCATTAATATAGTCATCCAGAAACTGGCTGGCCAGATTTCCTAAAAGGATAGGAGCTGTATTGGGACGTGGCCTGATTTTGTTTAGAAAATAGTTATATGGATGATGTCCGTATTCACGGAAACAGGCAGCCAGTGAGCTGATGTCAATCAGATAATCCGGATGGATGACAATCAGTTTGGGAATATAATGGTTTTCTTCGTCTACCCGAATATCCAGCAAATTGATGGGGAGATTCTCGCAGAGCAATTCCTTCAGATAAAGCAAATCGCCGTTGTAACCGCCTTTAGCATAGTTGATGATGATGAACGGATCTTCATCGCTGTCTGTAGCGGCATAAATTTGGCTGTCGGTCCAACTGGTAACTGATGCACGTACATAAGGAATGTGTGAAAGACGGGTACCTTTGTATGGACGGTTGGAGTGGGGAAGTTCTGGTAGCAGCGTAGCAGGGACATCGGCCTCAAAACCTAGGGCTATGAAACGTACCAAAGCTCGGAGATCAAACAGGTATTCCTGCATGTTTGCTTGAAATGTTTCTCCTAAAGCTGCATTACAGTTGCGGCGTAGGGTTTGGATAGCATAGCGGTCGGAAGGAGTCATTTTCTTTTCTTTGCCGATGTAGTCTAGCCGTGAGAAGAGGTTGGCAAATGTCAGGGTAGCAGTGGCTGTCAGTTCATAGCTGGCTTGTTCCAGTACTTTATAGAACAGGACGTATTTGGCACGTAGATTCTCTAATGCTGGTTGTGGAAACTGATGTATCTGCTCTATCCGTTGAAACAGGTCGGAGGCCTGCAATTCGATGTGTCGGAAGTCGGAAGTAGGCATGGGTGGTATACTGATAAAGAAGGCCTGTCTCTCTGGCTTTGTTCAGAAAGTACCAGACAGAGAGACGGGCCCGTTGATAGATTCGAGTTGGTTATTCAGTAGCTGGAATACTGGAAGTCTTTTCCAGATACTGATATGTAACAGCTTTTTCCAGTAATGGGTAGGAACTCTTGTAATCTGCTGTTACATCTTCAGTCAGGTAAATTTCGGTATTCCCGTTTTCTTCTTTCTCAACCAGTGAATAAATCAGATTTTCTCCCGTTGTCAGAGTAATATTCAGAGAATAGTAACGGAAACCTGTAGAATTTTCTTTTTCAGTCTGGTAAAAAATTCCCTGTTTTTGTAGCGTAGAAGTGGATGAACGGATGGTAATGCTACCTTGAGTATAGGTATCGTTGGTGTATTGGAAGGTATAAGAGCCATCTTTCTGTACCGGTATATCATTGATGATAATATCCTTTAATGCACGTTGCTCTCCCACTTGCATTTTGTCGCCTTCTACTTCTGCGCTAACCGAAGTTACTGTATAGGTTATGCTTTCGTAACGGACCTGTAAGTGAAGAATATAGGTATTCCCAGAATGGTCGGTAATGGTTATGTCTGTATCACCTGTTTTCAACGGCTTGAATTGCATAGTTTCTCCATTATAGATGACTAATGCAACTTCCTCATTACTATTATTGATTACATAAGAACCGTCTCCTCCAATGATGTAAAAAGACTGTGTATCGGTAAAGGGTGCAATGGTTAAGGTATTTCCTACGGCTTGTGAGTGATTTTCTGCATATATCAGCTCAATAGCAGGATAATCATCATCGCTACAGGAAATCGTTCCTAGTGAGAAACATACACATAATAAACTGGCTCCAATCAGTTTGTTTAGCTTTATTCGGGTTTTCATACGTCTGATGTTCTTAAATGAGTAATAAATCCTTTCAAAAAGAAACTTATGTAATTAGCAATACGTCAAAGATATAATTATTTTTCGTAAATCTGATAATCTCCTGCTTTTTCAGTTAGTATATTTTGTAATTCTTCAATACTTTTTTCTTTGTTTGAGAAAGCGATGATAGCCTCAGGAGGGTCAAGAGTGACAGTGGCAGACATCTCTCCAGGCATATTGAGGGCTTTTTCTACGTGCATCCGGCAATGGTTACACATCATTCCTTCTATCCGATAAGTCTTGATGAGAGTATCGGTTTTTTCAGACGCAGTTTCTTTCTCCAGTTCTTTGATAGAAGATGTTTCAGTAACAATAGATTGCGCTTCTGTTGGTATCGTTTCATAAGAGGCTGGTTTATCCGTGTTGGATGTATGTATCCGCTTACGTTTCAGACGAAGGCTGTTGGTTACTACACTGACACTGCTCATGGCCATGGCAGCTCCGGCTATCATTGGGTTCAGTAGGAATCCGTTGATGGGATAAAGGATTCCTGCTGCAATGGGAACTCCAATCAGGTTATAGATGAATGCCCAAAACAGGTTCTCGCGAATGGTACGTACTGTCTGAACGGACAATCCGATGGCATCGGCTATTTTTCTCAAGTCGGAAGAAATGATGGTCATTTTAGCTACATCCATGGCGATGTCACTTCCTTTTCCCATGGCTATGCTTAAATCAGCTTGGGCTAGTGCGGCGCTGTCATTGATTCCGTCACCTACCATGGCAACATGTTTTCCTGCTTGCTGTAAGGATTGGATGAAGTGTGCCTTTTCTTCTGGAAGAACACCTGCGCGATAATGACGGATACCGGCTTTTTCGGCAATAGCACAGGCAGTCGCTTCGTTGTCTCCAGTCAGCATGTAGACATCTATTCCCCGTTTCTGTAACAAATGGATAGCTTCAGAAGAGGTCGGTTTAAGGGTATCGCTGATAGCTGTTAGTGCCAGAACCTGTTTGTCGTCTGCCAGCCAAATGATAGTTTTGGCTTCGGTAGTAAGTTTCTGTGCTTTCGTGAGGGCAGTCTCTGGAATGACAATTCCCTTTTCTTTCAGTAAGGAAGTGTTTCCGGCATAGTAGTTTTTCCCCGCAATTATTCCCTGGATTCCTTTTCCGGTTAAACTCTCGAAGTTGTCTACCGGCAGTGCCTTTCCTTTCAGGTAACAAGTTATAGCTTCTGCCAGAGGGTGTTCCGACAGTTGTTCCAAACTGAAGAACAAATCACGTGTATCTATGTCTGTTATTTCGTGGTAATCCGTTACTTTCGGATTTCCTTCGGTTATGGTTCCTGTTTTATCCAATACGATGGCATTGATACGCTGGGCACTTTCCAGGCTTTCAGCATCTTTGATAAGGATACCCATCTCGGCACCCTTCCCGATACCAACCATGATAGCAGTAGGGGTAGCTAATCCTAATGCACACGGACAGGCTATAATTAATACGGTGACAGCAGCCAGCAGTCCTTGAGTAAATCCGTTGTTTCCTCCCAAAAATACCCATAGCACAAATGATAGCAGAGCAATTCCCATGATAGTCGGTACAAAAACCGCAGCTATCCGGTCTACCAATTTTTGGACAGGAGCTTTACTGCCTTGTGCATCCTGTACCAAGTGGATAATATGTGCCAATAAGGTGTCTGTCCCGACTTTGTCTGCAGTAAACCGGAAACTTCCTCTTTGATTGATGGTTCCGGCAAAGACCGAGGCTCCTTGTTCTTTCAGTACAGGTATAGGCTCTCCGCTCAGCATGCTTTCATCGACGTAGGAGATTCCCTGATTTACTGTTCCATCGACCGCTATCCGTTCTCCGGGGCGGACCAGCAGGCAGTCGCCTGGTTGAACCTGACGGATATTGATAATTTCTTCTGTTCCGTCAATTGTAATTCGGGTGACAGTCTGTGGTTGGAGGCCCATCAGTTTTTTGATGGCTTCTGAGGTATTTCCTTTGGCACGTTCTTCCAGCAATCGTCCCAATAGGATAAATGCGATGATAACACTGGCCGCTTCAAAATAAACATGCGGATGAATGCCGCGGCTTAACCAGAATTCAGGGAAAAAGAGGTTGAAGAGACTGAACAGGTAGGCGATACCCGTACTGTTTGCTACCAGTGTATCCATGTTAGCCGTTTTGTGTTTGAGTTGTCTCCAGGCATTACGATAGAAGTCACGCCCCAGCCAGCAGACTACCGGAGTAGAAAGTATCCAAGAAATGTAGTTGGCATATGGCATGTTCATTAAAAACATGCTGATGGCGATGATGGGGATACTTAGAATAATGGCCCAAGTGGTACGAAACTTCAATTGACGGTAGCGTAGTTGATGAGCTTCTTCGGCTTTCCGCTCACTTACGTCTGGGTCGGATTCAATTACCAAATCATAACCAGCATCTTGAATGGCTTTTTTCAGAGAGTCTGGAGTACAGTATGTTGGGTCATATACGACGGTTGCGGTAGCAGCCGCATAGTTGACACTGACTTCCTCTACACCGTCCTGTTGATTCAGGGTTTTGTCTACACGGGCTGCACAAGCTGCACAACTCATGCCTAAAATAGGAAATGTCTGTTTCTGTGAAATATGTTCTTGCATAAAATCTGAGTTTTTTGAAGCTTTCATTTACCAAAGATAATAACCGGTAAATTTGTATGAAAATGAATTTAATCGGATACAATGTCTTTATCTTCCATATAGACATAAAAAAAGGAGTACCGCTGTACTCCAACCTTTGTTAATCTTAAATCTAATACTATGAAAAACACATTGCAAAGGTACGGACTTTAGGGAAATCTGCAAATTATTTGGCTGGAAAATTCTGCCATATAACATATCTTAAGTTTTGTATAGATTTGATTGCTATTTTAAGTGGTTTGAAAATCAGTTGGAGCCAGATAATAGCTTAAAACTGAAAAATAAAAGAGAGAAAGGTTCTTGAAATATCTTAGTAAATGTAAACCATCTCCGGAGCAAGGCAGTCTCAGTGACATATTCTTTTCCCGGAGAAGGCTATCTGTAGATTGGTTGGAGGTGTTTTCACTTTTTTGTCGTATCTTTGCCGCATCGATTAATAAAAAGAGAACAAGCTATGGCATTTGAAGCAACGAAAAGAGAGTGGGGCGAACTGTATGCATTTTTTCGCCTGCTGGCTGATGGATATGTGCAGGCAGGTACACCGGACGTTAAGCCCGATGAGGCAGTCCGCTTTCCTGTAGCGATGATACAACGTGAAGAGCACGATGGTACACGTCGGTATACGATAGAAAAGGAGATGATTCATATTCAGGGAGAAGATATGGATAAACGAGTTCCTCGGGAAGATTTTGAGACAGTTGCTGATTTGATTCTGGAGGGTATTCGTCAGGCTGATTCGGATGAGGTGACTTCGCCGGATGGAGTGGAGGAATTCTTGGATGAAGTGGCTATTTTCAATCTGGAGGC
>URWP01000087.1 GCA_900551645.1 uncultured Bacteroides sp. | reverse complement strand
ATATGTGCAACTTTCCCATTTATAAATATCTAAAATTTTAATTCAACCAACGAGTTTTATCAGCAAATTGCGCCAGCTGATAGAAGAGGAACTGGGAAACTCGGAAGTGAGTGTAGAAGATTTGGGAGCCAGGCTGGGATTAGGACGTGTACAGCTTTATCGGAAAACCAAAGCGTTGACCGGTTATTCTCCCAATGAACTTTTGCGTATTGCCCGTCTGAAAAAAGCTGCTTCATTGCTGGCTTCTTCCGAGAAGAGTATATCGGAAGTGACTTATGAGGTCGGTTTTACATCACCTTCTTATTTTACGAAATGTTATAAGGAGTATTTCGGTGAAAGTCCGACTGATTTTCTGAAACGGAAGGGTAATTCCTGAGAATTGTCTGGACGGAAGTGATATTATCATGCCGTTAGTATATTTCTTAAATCTTCCCAATAAACTGGTCAGGAAAAATTTATTGTGTATCTTTGGCCTCGATTAAGCAGAATGAAATGAAACGATTGATTTTATTGATAAGCCTGTTTATAAGCATTTCTTTACAGGCACAGAATATGAAAGAATTGTTTGTGGCTATGCCGGATACATTGGTGCCGTTGCTGACCAAAGTGAATCGGGAGGATTTCGGTGACTTCTTGGCCAGTAAGATGAAAGCGGAAGTACGTAACCGGTTTGGCAAGACATCTGAAATGACAGAACTGACGGATGATTATTTGTATTTGAAGATGACATCGGCCAGCTCAATGGAAATGAAACTGTTGCCATTGAATGATTCTTTGAAGGTTGTTTGTGTTATACAGACTTATCAGGCTCCGGTTGCTGATAGTAAGGTCAGATTCTATGACACAGACTGGAATCTGTTGGAAACTTCCCGTTTCATCGATTTGCCAGTTGATTCTCTTTTTTTCCGTACACCTGTCACTAAAGCTCAGGCCGATTCGTTACAGAATCTGCGTACCCATACTGATATCAGTCTTCAGGAAGCTCGTCTTTCTGCCGGAGAGCAGACTCTTTTGTTCCGATATACTACTCCTGATTATTTGGATAAGGCAACTTCTGCCAATTTACAGGCATATCTTATCCGGAAACCGTTGCGGTATGTGTGGGAAAACGGACGCTTTATCCGATCCGGTGAATCGGAATAAAGATGATTCGGAAACCGAAGCCGGTATCTTGTGAATTTTCTGAAAGGTAAGGTGCCGTTTTTTATGACAGAACATTCATTTTACTGCTTGATTTTGTGAAAAATAGGCTCGCAAGGAAAAATGTTGTAAAATGCATAAAAAAGGTTAATTCCCTTTGGCTGTCTGAAAAGAAAAATGTAATTTTGGCTCAACGTTTGCAAACCAGACGTTGCAAACGGTTCCTTAAAGTTGAATTGTTTCAAACCGGTGATGGTATTCTCATAGCAGACACTGTTTCCTGAGGTTTCCTTGTCTGTGTCTATACCGCTGAAAAATATTATAAACGTAATGATTTTAAAATGTATTAGAACCGTAGCGTTAGCTGCACTGGCTTTGGTAAGTGTGAATGTCTCTGGACAGGATTTGCTCGCCCGCCAGGCACCTATCGACAGAAAATTAAAAGCAGTTGATTCATTGGCCTTGATTCGTCAGATTAAGGCAGAAAAATCGGTCTATCCGGCTTATTCCCTTTATCCGAACTGGAGCAACGAACGGGTACACGCCTATGGAAATACGGTAAATGTACCAGATAGCTTCCGGATTGATTTGACGGGATTCTGTATGCCGACCACTCATACACAGATTACATCCAAATGCGGACCGCGGTGGCGGAGAATGCACAATGGACTGGATATCAAGGTGTACATCGGAGATACGATTCGCGCAGCGTTCGACGGAAGAGTCCGGATGGTGAAATATGAACGCCGCGGTTATGGAAAATACGTTGTTATCCGTCACGATAACGGATTGGAAACTATCTACGGGCATCTATCCAAACAGATTGTAAAAGAAGACGAATACGTTAAGGCCGGCGACCCCATCGGTTTGGGAGGAAATACAGGCCGTTCTACCGGTTCGCACCTTCATTTTGAGACTCGCTTCCTGGGCGAGGTCATTAATCCGGAATTCCTGTTCGATTTCCCGAAACAAGATATTGTAGCCGACAATTACCTCTTTGTAAGAGGGGCTAATCGTTATGATTATCAGCGCAAGCGTCTGGATCTAGCTTTGAAGGAGGCTAAGGAAGAATCTGTATCTTCTAAGGATAAAGCGTCTCAAAAGCAGGCCGGAAATTCAATCAAATATCATAAGATTCGTAAAGGTGATACGTTGGGACGTATTTCCCGTATCTATCACGTTCCTATCGACCGTCTGTGCAAGATGAACGGAATCAAGCGTAATACGGTTCTGCGTATAGGACAAGTGTTGAGGTGTTCATAATTCTTTAAAAGATTTTTCATAAAGGGCGGAAAGTGTACTACTTTTCCGCCTTTTTTATTGGGCACTTCGCTGAAAAAAAGTAACTTTGCCATCTATTCAGAGAGAAGATGGAAGATACAAAACAACAGTTTGAGCATGTCATAGCAATTTGTCGGGATCTGTTCGTCAAGAAGCTTCATGACTATGGGGCTGCGTGGCGGATTATGCGTCCTTCGTCAGTAACCGACCAGATTTTCATTAAGGCAAACCGTATCCGAAGTATTGAAATCAAAGGTGTTGCGTTGGTGGATGAAGGTATACGTCCTGAATTTATTGCCATTGTGAATTATGGTATTATCGGTTTGATTCAGTTGGAACTGGGCTGTGCCGATAAGGATGATTTGGGAGAGAAGAAGGCGGTGGAACTGTACGATAAGTATGCCAACCAGGCGTTGGAACTGATGTTGATGAAAAATCACGATTACGATGAAGCATGGCGTAGTATGCGTATAACTTCGTATACAGACTTGATTTTAATGAAGATATACCGGACGAAACAAATAGAATCATTAGGTGGAGAAACTTTGGTTTCGGAAGGAGTAGATGCCAATTACATGGATATGATTAACTATGCAGTTTTCGGACTTATCAAATTGGAATTTGGCGAATAATCGGTTCGTTTATAAAGCTATAGGGATATGGGCAAATGTATGCCGCTTTGTGTTGGCTGCAGTCTTCATGTTTTCTGGCTTTGTGAAGGCGAATGACCCGTTGGGCACCGTTTATAAGTTGCAGGATTATCTGGAAGCTTGGGGATTGTCGGAGTGGAAAGATACGTTGATACCGTATATTGGGTCAATGGCTATGGGCGCTTTTGAATTTACGATGGGTATCTATTTATTGTTTGGTATCCGGCGTAGGGTTTCCAGTATACTGGTCCTCCTGTGTATGTGCTTCATGACCCCACTGACATTGTGGCTGGCACTTGATAATCCGATATCCGATTGCGGTTGTTTCGGCGATGCGGTGATTTTGACAAATTGGGAGACTTTCGGTAAGAATGTAATTCTGTTGATTGCTGCGGTCAGTGCTTACCGATGGAATAGGAGACTGATTAAATTCGTGACAGATAAGGTGGATTGGTTGATTGGCCTGTACACTATTGGTTTCATTTTATTCTTTTCGTTGTATTGTCTGACTCATTTGCCTATTTTGGATTTCCGTCCGTATTACATCGGAGCAGATATCCGTCAGGGTATGGAAATACCAGAAGGTAAGAAGCCGCCGGTATATGAAACCCGTTTCATTTATGAGAAGGATGGGGTACAAAAAGAATTTACGATAGATAATTTTCCTTCGGACTCTACGTGGAGGTTTATTGATTCCAAAACGATTTTGAAGGAAAAAGGATATGAACCGCCTATCCATGATTTTACAATTGTGTCGCAGGAAGATGGAAGTGACTTGACGGATGAGATATTGGATGATGAAAATTATACTTTCCTGTTGATAGCTCCTTGGTTGAGCCAAGCTGATGAAGGGGCAATGGATTTGATTAATGAACTATATGATTATAGTGTGATGCATGGCTACCGTTTTTTGTGTTTGACTGCATCAGGAGATAAGGATATTGCTTTTTGGCAGGAAAATACAGGAGCCGAATACCCGTTTGCTTTGATGGATGAAATCACGTTGAAGACTATGGTACGTTCCAATCCAGGAGTGATGCTTTTGCAGCAAGGGGTAGTGGTTAATAAATGGAGTGCTTCACAGATTCCTGATGAGTATCAGTTGCACGATTCGTTGGATAAGCTGGATATCGGACAAGTGAACCGGAAAACTGTTACTCATAAGGTTGTTGAACTGGTAGCATGGTTCGTATGTCCGTTGCTGTTCTTTACTTTGCTCGACTTGATTTGGTTGCGAATCAAGGCGGTCCGTAAGAAACGGCATGAAGGAACGGAACAGAAGGAAACAAAAACTGCTGAATAATATAAAAGTTATCTATTAACCCTTTAAAAATAAAATAGAAATGAGAAAAAACATTGTAGCAGGTAACTGGAAAATGAACAAGAACCTGCAGGAAGGTATTGCTTTGGCTAAAGAATTGAATGAAGTATTGACAGCAGATAAACCAAACTGCGATGTAATTATCTGTACTCCGTTCATTCATTTGGCTTCTGTTACTCCGATTGTTGACAGTTCTATCATCGGTGTAGGTGCAGAAAACTGCGCTGACAAGGTTTCTGGTGCATATACTGGTGAAGTTTCAGCTGAAATGGTAGCTTCTACAGGTGCTCAGTATGTTATCTTGGGTCACTCTGAACGTCGTGCTTATTATCATGAAACGGTTGAAATTCTGGAAGAAAAAGTTAAATTGGCTTTGGCTAACAATTTGAAGCCTATTTTCTGTATCGGTGAAGTTTTGGAAGAACGTGAAGCTAACAAGCAGAATGAAGTTGTGGAAGCTCAGTTGGCTTCTGTTTTCTCTTTGTCTGCTGAAGACTTCAGTAAGGTTATTTTGGCTTACGAGCCGGTTTGGGCTATCGGTACAGGAAAGACTGCTACTCCGGAACAGGCTCAGGAAATCCACGCTCACATCCGTTCTTTGGTTGCTGCTAAATATGGCCAGGAAGTTGCTGACAATACTTCTATCCTGTACGGTGGTAGCTGCAAACCTTCTAATGCAAAAGAACTGTTTGCTAACCCGGATGTAGACGGTGGTCTGATTGGTGGTGCTGCTTTGAAGGCTGCTGACTTCAAGGGTATTATCGATGCTTTCAAATAATTGAATTATAAGTTTGGGGGTCTGTATGCAGCAGATTCTGCATACAGCTCCTTTTATTTCATTTTTTAACGTATGGTTTTCATGAAATATCTGTTATCCATTCTCTTTTTCTTCGGAGTTTCTGTTCTGTATGCACAGCAACGTAATATCATTACGGAATTACAGACAAGAAAGGCTGGTGAAGGGGTCATTACGATTCATCAGGACCCTCAGATAGCGGACCTGATAGGTACCGTACAGCTTTCTTCATCAACTTCTGCTTCAGATGCACGTACCATCAAGACACGTGGATATCGTGTGCAGGTGTATGCAGGCAATAATTCCCGTCAGGCACGTAGCGAGGCGAACCGTGTGGCCAATAAGGTGAAAGAGCAATTTCCGGATATGCCGATATATACGTATTTTCAGCCTCCCAGATGGTTATGCCGTGTAGGTGACTTCAAGAGTGTGGAAGAGGCGCATAGTGCCATGCGTAAACTGCGAGCAACAGGTGATTTTAAAGAAGTGACTATTGTCCGTGAACAAATTAATTTGCCCATAGAATGATTGATACAAATTTGATGAGCTGGCCGGAGGATAAGGTACAGAAATTGATGGAACATTATAAAGATATTCTGACCTTGTTGGGGGAAGATGCCGAGCGTGAAGGATTGTTGAAGACTCCGGAACGTGTAGCCAAAGCGATGCTGACATTGACACGTGGTTATGCGGTAGACCCACGGGAAGTATTGAATTCTGCCAAGTTTCAGGAAGAATACAAGCAAATGGTGATTGTAAAGGATATTGATTTCTTCTCAATGTGTGAACATCACATGCTTCCTTTCTATGGGAAAGCCCATGTGGCATATATACCGAATGGTTATATTACAGGTCTGAGTAAAATAGCTCGTGTAGTAGATATCTTTTCACACCGTTTACAGGTTCAGGAGCGCATGACGCTTCAGATAAAGGAATGCATTCAGGAAACATTGAACCCGTTGGGAGTTATGGTGGTCGTAGAGGCCAAGCACATGTGTATGCAGATGCGAGGAGTAGAAAAGCAGAATGCTATCACTACAACTTCCGATTTTACCGGTGCGTTTAATCAGGCCAAGACACGTGAGGAATTCATGAACCTAATCCGTAGTGGATATTGATAATGGTTCTTTTCAATAGAAACATCTTTTGCTATAGCCTTTCGCTGAAAGGACTATAGCTTTTTTTATGTCATAATTTTAAGATGACCCGGTCGCCTGCCTTTTGTGCCATCAGACTTTGGGTCTCATGCAGCTCCTTGTAACGTTGCATCATCTCCATACATCGTTGTGGGTCATTAGCGATGTTAGGATCTGTCAGGGAACGGAGAATCTGTGCCAGTTCTTCTTCTACAATGGATAGTTTGAAGTCAAGTAATAAACGTGGTATCAGTTCGTAGAGTCGTTCCTCATCGGTTATAATTTTCTGGGCTTTTGAATGATATTTGCTTAATTGATATCGGTCGCTTACCAGATTGGCAGCCAATTGACTGATTTCGGCCTCTGGATGAGTTATGAAATAACGTTCAGCCGAG
This sequence comes from uncultured Bacteroides sp., assembly GCA_900551645.1. Taxonomy (GTDB): domain Bacteria; phylum Bacteroidota; class Bacteroidia; order Bacteroidales; family Bacteroidaceae; genus Phocaeicola. The sequence goes on along the minus strand of URWP01000087.1, from coordinate 3,067 downwards.
AAACCGGTATCTTGTTCATGTCGGATAGCTTCTTCCAGAATCCGTCGGTGCAAAGAATTGTGGAAGCGGATGTTGTCTGCTTTCAGGTCGCTGTCTATGAGGTCAATGACCGTTCGTGGAACTGTTTTTCCATCCTCAGTCTCTTCGTAACAAGCTATTTTCTCTCCGTAACGAATCAGCATGCGCACTAGCTCCTCTTCTTTGGCATAGAAGAGTTTCTTCTCGTTACCCTCTGTCGGAATGTATGATTGGTAGCTATCTGGAATTTCGGGTATGTTTTCTTCGTTCTGAGGCGGAAGTATGGAGTCTGTCGGTGGTATGTATGATTCTGTTGGAATAACTGTTTCGTCCAGAACAGGTGCTTCAGTCAGAGGAGGGAAATTTCCTTCGGTATAAGCTGGTGCGGCCGATGACTTAGCAGAGGGGGGTATGATATTGCTTTCTTGGCGCTGGGTGTTCATATCCGTACGCTGTTGGCGGAGTTTCTGTCGTTGCTGCTCCTTGAATTTGTTTTCTCTGGCCTGTTCTATCAGTTTGGCTGTTGCTTCTACCAGAATCTTCTCTTCCATCTGCAGCAATTGGCTGCATTCACGGATGTAGACAGACCGTACGATGGCATCCGGAATGACCGAAATGCTTCGTACAATACTGGAAATCAGTGATGCCCGTTTAATGGGGTCTTTTCCGGCTTCTTCCATCAGCAGGTTCGTTTTGAAGCGGATAAAATCTACCTCATGTTCGTTGATGTAAGCCTGATAGTCGGTAGCGTTGTGTTTGCGGGCAAAACTGTCGGGGTCATCTCCGTCCGGTAACAGACAGACCTTGATGTTCATACCTTCTTCCAACAGCATATCGATACCTCGGATACTGGCTTTGATACCGGCACCGTCACCGTCGTATAATACGGTAATGTTGTTTGTAAAGCGGTGAATCATCCGGATTTGTTCGGAGGTCAGGGCTGTACCCGATGAGGCTACCACGTTCTCGATACCACTCTGATGCATGGAAATGACATCGGTGTATCCTTCTACCAGAAAACAGCGGTCCTGGCGGACAATCGCCTGTTTGGCGAAATAGATACCATACAATTCCCGGCTCTTGTGGTAAATTTCCGATTCCGGTGAATTGACATACTTCATCTGCACATTCTTGGTCTGTGCGCTCAACACACGCCCTCCGAAGGCCACTACTTTGCCCGACAGGGTATGTACGGGGAAGATGACACGTCCCCAAAAACGGTCTCGTAAACTGCCGTCATCCTTGCGGTAACAGAGTCCGGTTTTGACCAGGAAATCTTCCTTGTATCCCTTGCGGATAGCTTCCTTGGCCGGTGCATCGTGGCTGTCTGTACTGTATCCGAGCTGGAATTTCTTGATGATGTCATCCCGGAAGCCACGACCGCGCAGGTAAGTCATACCGATGCGTTGTCCGTCAATATTGTTGTAAAGGATGTCTTGGAAGTATTCGACCGCAAACTGATTGACGACGAAAAGGCTTTCCCGCAAGCTGTGTGCCTGCTTCTCTTCTTCTGTCAGTTCACGTTCCTTGATTTCGATGTTGTATTTCTTGGCCAGCCATTTCAGCGCTTCGTAATATGAAAGTTGTTCGTGCTCCATGATGAAATGGACCACATTCCCACCTTTTCCGCAACTGAAACATTTGCAGAGGCCTTTGCTGGGCGATACACTGAAGGAAGGGGTTTTTTCATTGTGAAACGGACATAGACCGATGTAGTTGACACCCCTGCGGCGGAGTGTAACGAATTCGGACACGACATCAACAATCTGTGCGGCATCCAAAATACGGTCTATGGTGGCTTGGTCAATCATGATTTGAAATTTAAAAGAAATGGAATATTCAATTCTTTAGCAGCAGTGTTTCCAACTCCTGATAGTCTGCTGCCAGGTAGGTAGCTCCGGCTTCTGTCAGTTCTTCTGCGTCGCCGTAACCGTAGAGTACTCCGATAGAGTCCAGTCCTACTTCGTTGGCTCCTATGATATCAAATTTCCGGTCGCCTATCATCACGATTTCTTGTGTATCTTCAATACCGAGAGTTTGGATGATGTTACGGATAACGTCTGCTTTAGTATGCAGGGTACCCGCTTCATCTCTGGCACCAATGTAATCGAAATAAGGAGCCAGTTTGAAGTGTTCAGTTACTCGTTGAGCCATGATGATTTTTTTCGAGGTAGCAAGGACTAGCACTTTTCCGGCATCCTTCATTTTTTGCAGAAAATTGAAAACGCCTTCATAAGGTTCTGCTTCATATGCTCCCAGTCTGGCATACCGTTCCCCGTAGATGCGTGTGGCCTCATGTACTTGTTCTGAAGTGAGATGATAGAAGTTCCGAAAGGAATCTTCTAAAGGTGGACCTACAAACGGGCGTAAGTTTTCCAGATCTTCTATGTTGATACCAAAGTGGCGTAACGCATGTTGGGCACAGCGTTCGATGCCTTCGCCTGATTTCATCAAGGTTCCATCTAAATCAAAAAACAAGTATCTGTAATTCTTTCCGGTAGTCATTCTTTCGAGTGCTTTTTAAGCTATAGAAACAGAGTGTATACATAGTATACTCGCCAATATGTCTGCAAAGGTAGTAAAAAGGCCGAAAAAGAATAGTGAAAAGTAGAAAAACTACCAATTACTGTCGCAGGTCTATTCAATACAATAAAAAAAGAGAATTCTCTTTGTGGAGAATTCTCTTTATATAAAAGAACCGATGTTCAATGATTATTTGATGTTCGGGTTCAGCTTGTTCCATTCAGCTACTGGAGGAAGAACGCCCATAGCGATAACTTCGTCACGCAGAGCACACAAGTGTTCGTAGCTCTTGTCCAAAGCAGCCTGTTCTTCTGCAGTGCCATTCAGTGCAGCACAGTGGCAGCCGTCAGCTGTAATAGAAGTTTCCCAAGCCATCATGATATGATCGTACTTTTCGTTAGAAACATAAGTACCTGCCGGCCAGCGGAATGCTTTACCACCCATAGCAGCGCCGATCATTTCGATAGAAACGTATGACGGACTCTGGAATGATGAACGACCACGCAAAGCAATGATGTTTGCGCCA
>URWP01000086.1 GCA_900551645.1 uncultured Bacteroides sp. | reverse complement strand
TTTGGCTGGAGCTGTTTATGCAGCTGCTGTTATTCTACCGCATGATTTTCGCAATGAATTGCTGAATGATTCAAAGCAACTGACAGAGAAACAGCGCTATACGTTGCGGGAGATAGTCGAACATGAAGCATTGGCATGGGCGGTAGGTGTAGTTACTCCTGAAGAGATAGACCGTATCAATATTCTAAATGCTTCGTTTTTAGCCATGCATCGGGCCATCGATCAGCTGAAACTGCGTCCTGAACATCTTTTGATAGATGGAAACCGATTTAAGAAGTATCAGGATGTGCCTTATACGACAGTAGTAAAAGGTGATGGAAAATATATGTCCATTGCAGCAGCTTCGGTGTTGGCAAAGACATATCGGGATGACTATATGAACAGTTTAGCTAAAGAATATCCACAATATGATTGGGAAAGTAACAAGGGATATCCTACTAAGAAACATCGGGAAGCTATCCGGATATTTGGAGTAACACCTTATCATCGAATGAGTTATAATTTATTGGGCGATGGGCAGCTGTCGCTTGACTTCAAATAATAACAAAGGATTATCAACAGAAGAAATGAACAGCCTGTTAATAATGGAAAGTTATTAACAGGCTGTTCATTTCTTCTGTTGATCTTTTAGCAATTATTTATTTCTTTCGAATTTTCTTGTAATATAGCATGCTTCCCTTTAGGCCAAAATTAGTGGGATTGGTGAAGATAATCTTAGCGGCCAGAATTCGATAGATGTATCGGTTAGTCTCTTCTACGAGTTGTAAGTCGATGGATTCGTCTACCTGTTGGCGTTCAAGTTCTGTACCAATGCGTGCCTGTCCGATATTGTAGGATTGGGCAACAGCTACCCAATCTTTGAATTTATTATAAGCTGTCTGAAGATACTTACAAGCAGCTTGGGTAGACTTCTCAATATCTAGCCGTTCGTCGATTTTCCGGTCTACCCGTAAGCCGTATTCTTGGGCGGTGCCTTTCATGAACTGCCAAAGGCCAAGTGCTCCTACTGGAGAACGGGCTTCCGGATTCAGTCCGCTTTCTATGACCATCAGATACTTGAAATCGTCTGGAATATTGTTGTTTTCCAATATCGGTTCGATGATGGGAAAGAAATAATTGGCACGTTGCATCAGGATAGATGAATGACGTGAGATAGAGGCCAGTTCGCGGCATAGTTTCCGTTGGCGATATAGTGGGTCTAGATTGACTTCTTGTCCGCAGAAACGCAGAACATTGGGACTGATGAGACTGTCGATATCGTTCATGACTGGAAAGGAAGGTGAACCTTCCAATTCTTCTTCTGGAATAGCTGGTTCCGGAAGACGATCTGGGCCTTGTGCCTGGATTGTTAGGTTGAAAAACAGGTTTGTCAAAAGACAAACCGTCAAGCAAAGCATTCGATGTTTCATAAAGTGATAAACCTTCCTGTTTCTAAGGATTTTCAAACCGGTGCAAAGGTACTGCTTTTTGAAGTGATATTTTATAAATCCGGACAAAAAGAGTTGGTGGAGTCTACTAAAAATCATAAAAAGTTTCGTTCATGCAGTGGATATTTTGTACTTTTGTGTGCTTTAATGTAAAACGAATAATTATCAACTTTTTAAAAGATAAAATTATGGCTAAGAAAGCGCTTTTAATGATTCTGGATGGTTGGGGCTGTGGCGACCAGCAGAAAGATGATGTAATCTTTAATACCCCGACTCCGTATTGGGACAGTCTGTTGGCTAACTATCCGCACTCAGAACTGCAGGCAAGTGGCGAAAATGTAGGTTTGCCTGATGGTCAGATGGGTAACTCTGAAGTAGGTCACCTGAATATCGGTGCCGGACGTATCGTTTATCAGGACTTAGTGAAGATTAACCGTGCTTGTGCTGATGGCAGTATCCTGCAGAACAAGGAAATCGTTTCAGCATTCTCTTATGCAAAAGAACATGGCAAGAATATCCACTTCATGGGCTTGACTTCAAACGGTGGAGTACATTCTTCATTGGAACATCTGTTCAAACTGTGCGATATCTCTAAGGAATATGGCTTGGAAAATACTTTTATCCACTGTTTTATGGATGGTCGTGATACTGATCCGAAGAGTGGTAAAGGTTTCATCGAAGAGCTGTCTGCACACTGTGAAAAGTCTGCCGGTAAGATTGCTTCTATCATCGGACGTTTTTACGCCATGGACCGTGACAAACGCTGGAACCGTGTGAAAGAAGCTTATGATATGTTGGTGAACGGTATCGGTAAGAAGGCCACAGATATGGTTCAGGCTATGCAGGAATCATACGATGAAGGTGTAACCGACGAGTTTATCAAACCGATTGTAAATGCCAATTTCGATGGTACTATTAAAGAAGGTGATGTGGTTATCTTCTTCAATTACCGTAATGACCGTGCCAAAGAGTTGACTATTGTATTGACTCAGCAGGATATGCCGGAAGAAGGTATGAAGACTATTCCGGCTTTGCAGTATTATTGTATGACTCCGTACGATGCTTCGTTCAAGGGTGTACACATCTTGTTTGATAAGGAAAACGTACAGAATACATTGGGCGAATACTTGGCCAACAACGGAAAGACTCAGTTACATATTGCTGAAACTGAAAAATATGCACATGTAACTTTCTTCTTCAACGGTGGGCGTGAAACTCCGTATGATAATGAAGACCGCATTTTGGTTCCATCTCCGAAAGTAGCCACATACGATCTGAAGCCGGAAATGAGTGCTTATGAGGTGAAGGATAAACTGGTAGAAGCCATCAATACTCAGAAATATGATTTCATTGTTGTGAACTATGCCAATGGTGACATGGTAGGTCATACCGGTATTTACGAAGCTATTGAAAAAGCAGTTGTAGCTATTGATAACTGTGTGAAAGATACAGTTGAAGCTGCTAAGGCTAACGGTTATGAAGTCATTATCATTGCTGACCACGGTAACGCTGACCATGCTTTGAATGAAGACGGTACTCCGAACACTGCCCACTCACTGAATCCGGTTCCGTTTGTTTATGTAACCGAAAATAAGAATGCAAAGGTAGAAAACGGTGTGTTGGCAGACGTTGCTCCTTCTATCTTGCATATCTTGGGTATGCCTCAGCCGGCTGATATGACAGGTAAGGATTTGATTAAATAATTCTATAAAGGCTTTTATGAAAAGAGGAGCGGTATGCTCCTCTTTTTTTTGCATTTTTTATTGCTTACAGCTTGTTTCTGACAGATTGGAAGCTTCCAGAACAAGGTATTCGGAAGGAATAAGACTGAATACACTCTTTTTAAGTTCGGCTGCATAAGTAGAAAGATAGGTTTCTTCTGCTTCTTCGGGTGGTATAATAGAAAAGCAGAAAAGATAAGCTTCTATTTTCTTTACATGGAAGAGGTATGCAGGGTATCGGTTATGGTATTCTGAAACAAGATTTTCTGCTTGAGCGTGGAACCGCACAATGTAGTCGCGGTGAACGCTGACGATAAAAAATTTGATTTGATTCATATCTTCTGTTGTTTTAGTGATTATGTTTTGGTTGGTTTTCTTTTGAGATGTTTTTGTTGAGAAGGTCCTCTGATTCTGTTTGGTTTGCTGTGTATGAATGTCTGTTCCTATATTCGGAGGGTGTACTTCCCAAATGTTTCTTGACATATTGGGCAAAGAATGAAATGTTGGAGAATTCAAAAGAGATAGCTATTTCCTTGATACTTTTATTGGAATATTTCAATTCGTGGATGATACATTCGATGGTATTGTCATGAATCAGGGTCAAAGCATTCTTTCCGCTGACTTGTTTAATGATACGGGACAGGTATTTGGAAGAGTAGTTGAACAGATTGGCATAATACGTTAAAGTACGGTGTCGGCCGTTGTCGGAAGTCAGTGCCTCCATAAACCGTTTGAAGATGAAGTCCGGTTGGTTGACTGCTTTGTATATACCTTCTTCAGGAGTTATCGTATCTTTCCCGACAGCAGCTACAAATTCGGTAAAGAACGCCGATGTCAGGTAGAGCAGAATATCTTTCTGATAGGGTTCTTTACTCCGTGTAATTTTGTTCTCTATCAGATTCAGATACTGACAGAACAGGCTTTTTTCTTTCTCGCCAAGATGTTTGATAGGGTCTCGGTGCAGGTAATTGAAAGATTTCCAGGTATATTTCTCTGTCTGTGTGAGTCGTTGTATAAATCGTCCGGAAAGACAGATAATCCTGACTTGATAGTCGGGAGAGGCTAGTATCTTGCCGATAAAGGTATTTGGCAGGCTTACTGACAGATCATCTGTTTTTAAAGAATAGATTTTATTGTTCAGTTCCAGATTTATTTCGCCTTTTACACAATATATCATCAGAAAGACTTTCATCTTGACAGCCGTTGCTCCGGTCAGTATGTTTTCCAGACGGTCTGTCATGAAAAGATAGTCGTCTATACAGTCGTTTTGCCGGTTGTATTCCTGCAATGTCTTTATATCTATTAGCTTGATTCCTTCTTCCATTCTTTTTTCTACAAAGATGAAGATTTTTTCTCGGGTGATACTATTCTATTTTCTACCATTCCTATTTCTAATTCTCCCTTTAACAAAATATAGTGTTCCTGAAGTGGAAAATAGAATGTTTCTGGCTGAAAATCTATTCCTTTTGTCTGCTGGTAAGGTGGTACTTTTGCGCAAGTTTTTTAATTGAATGAATATGACACTGAAAAGAATTAAAAGAAAGGTATGGCTGATGGTATTTATCGGTTGTGCCGTTTGTGGGACCTCTTGCCGGAGCGGGCAAAAAGAAGAGACAAAACCTCAAGGATACACCCTTGCTACCGTCCGTGCAGGACAGAATAAAGAAATAGTCACTTCGTATTCGGCTTCTATTGAAGGAAGGCAGGATATTGATATTTTCCCTCAGGTTTCCGGGTATATTGTTCAGCTGAATGTATCAGAAGGAGATGCTGTAAAGAAAGGGCAGGTATTGTTTGTAATAGATCAGGTACCGTATAAGGCGGCACTTGAAACGGCTGTAGCCAATGTAAAGGTGGCAGAAGCCAGCCTGGCTACTGCAGAACTGACCTATAAAAGTACGCAGAAACTGCATGCGCAGAAAGTTGTGTCCGATTTCAATCTGCAAACCAGTGAGAATTCTTATCTTACTGCAAAAGCTCAACTGGCACAGGCTGAAGCACAGGAAGTGAATGCACGGAATGATCTTTCATATACTGAAGTGAAGAGTCCGAGCGATGGTATGGTAGGTATGCTTCCTTATCGGGTAGGGACACTGGTCAGTCCAAGTATGGCTCAACCGTTGACTACTGTCTCTGATAATTCAGATATGTATGTTTATTTTTCTATGACTGAAAATCAGTTGTTATCGTTGGCTCGCCAGTATGGGACGGTGGAAAAGGCCTTGCAGGAAATGCCTGCCATTCGTCTGCAATTAAATGATGGAACAACCTATGAAGAAAGCGGTAAGATAGAGTCTATCAGTGGTGTTATCGACAAAGAAACCGGTGCTGTAGGTGTGCGGGCAGTCTTCCCGAATCCTACCCGCTTGTTGCACAGCGGCGCATCAGGTAATGTCCTTATCCCCAGTACATATACCGACTGTATAGTTATTCCGCAAGGGGCTACCGTACAATTGCAGGATAAGCTGATTGTTTATAAAGTGGTAGATGGGAAAGCTGTCTCTACCTTGATAAAGGTAGCTCCTGTAAATGATGGAAAAGAGTACATTGTATTGGAAGGTCTGCAGGCCGGTGATGAGATTATTTCAGATGGAGCTGGTATGGTTCGCGAAGGAACGCAGGTAAAATAACAGGAGGCTTATGAAAGGAAATATATTTATCAAACGGCCGGTTATGGCCTTGTCTATTTCAGTACTGATTCTGATTGTAGGATTCATTTCGCTGTATACGCTTCCCGTAGAGCAGTATCCGGATATAGCTCCGCCTACAGTTAAGGTAGATGCTACTTATACAGGAGCCAATGCAGAGGCGGTGATGAACAGTGTTATTATGCCGCTGGAGGAAAGTATCAACGGTGTGGAAGACATGATTTACATTACTTCTACTGCTACGAATGCGGGTACGGCAGAAATCCTGGTTTATTTCAAACAGGGTACCGATCCGGATATGGCGGCCGTAAACGTACAGAACCGTGTATCCGAGGCACAAGGTCTGCTCCCGTCGGAAGTAACGGCTATTGGCGTGAGTACCATGAAACGCCAGAACAGTTTCCTACAGATTAACAGTCTGATTAGTCCGGATAAGCGATATGATGAAACTTTTCTGGCCAATTATCTGGACATCAATGTCATTCCTCGAATCAAGCGTATTCAGGGAGTAGGTGATGTTCAGCTGATGGGCGATACGTACAGCATGCGTATTTGGATGAAACCGGACAAGATGGCTCAGTATGGGTTGGTTCCTGCTGATGTAACGGCTGTATTGGGAGAGCAGAATATAGAGGCTCCTACCGGTTCGTTGGGTGAAAGTTCAGATCATGTGTTTCAATATACCATGAAATATAAGGGGCGTTTGAAGAGTGTAGAAGAGTTTGAAAATATGGTGATACGTTCACAGAAAGATGGTTCGGTACTTCGGGTAAAAGATATTGCGGAAGTGGAGTTAGGACGTGAATCGTATAGTTTTCATGGTGAGGCTGACGGAGTACCTGGAGTTACTTTTATGGTTTTCCAGGTAGCCGGAGCCAATGCTACGGCAGTAAATGAAGAGATTACTGCTTTATTGGATGAAATGTCTGAAGAACTGCCGGAGGGAACAGAGTTCATTCAGATGATGAGTGTGAACGACTTCCTGTTCGCTTCTATTCATAATGTAATCGAGACGTTGGTTATCGCCATTATCCTGGTGATTCTGGTGGTATATTTCTTCTTGCACGACTTTAAAAGTACTCTGATTCCTTCCATTTCCATTATAGTTTCATTGGTAGGTACTTTTGCTTTTTTGTCAATAGCCGGATTCAGTATCAATATTTTGACTTTGTTTGCTCTGGTATTGGCTATCGGTACGGTAGTAGATGATGCCATCATTGTGGTGGAGGCGGTACAGGCCAAGTTCGACGTGGGTTATCGTTCGCCATATCTGGCTACCAAGGATGCCATGAGTGATGTAACGATGGCGGTAGTTTCTTGTACATTTGTTTTCATGGCGGTATTTATTCCGGTTACTTTTATGGGCGGAACTTCCGGTGTATTCTATACTCAGTTCGGTATTACTATGGCCGTAGCGGTAGGTATTTCCTGTCTGAATGCCTTGACCCTTTGTCCGGCTTTGTGTGCCATGATGATGAAACCTTCAGATGGCAAGCAGAATGCCCGCAGTCTGAACAGCAGGATACGTGCTGCCTACAATGCTTCGTTCAATGCGATGATGAGTAAATACAAGAAGGGGCTGATGTTCTTTTTCCACCGCCGGTGGATGGTGTGGACATCGTTGGGCATTGCTTGTGTACTATTGGTTTATCTGATGGCTACCACCAAGACTGGTCTGGTACCTCAGGAGGACCAGGGAACCATGATGGTGAATATCAGTACATCGCCGGGTAACTCACTGGCAGAGACCAACAAGGTGATGGATAAGGTACAGGATATTCTGGAGGACACGCCGGAGATAGAACACTTCTCCCGTATTACCGGTTATGGACTGCTCTCCGGGCAGGGAACTTCTTATGGGACCGTCATTGTCCGTTTGTATCATTGGGATGAACGGAAAGGAAGTGAACATACGGTAGAAGCAGTGATGAAACGTCTGAATGCACGTTTCAGTACCATTAAGGAAGCACAAGTATTCTGTTTCCAGCCGGCTATGATACCGGGATACGGAACTGGTAATGCCATTGAACTTTACATGGAGGATAAGACCGGAGGCGAGATGGAACCTTTCTATAACTCAGTAAATGAATTTATCAGTGCTTTGAACCAGCGTCCTGAAATAGCTATGGCCTATAGCTCTTACGCCATGAATTTCCCACAGGTGGCGGTTGATGTGGATGCTGCCAAATGTAAACGGGCAGGTATCAGCCCGAATGATGTGTTGGATGTGGTAGGAGCCTATTGTGGAGGCTCGTATGTATCCAATTATAACAAGTTCGGTAAAGTATACCGGGTAATGATTCAGGCTAATCCATCATCACGCCTGGATGAACATGCTTTGGATAACATGTTCGTGCGTAATGGCGATGAGATGGCTCCTGTCAGTCAGTTTGTGACGCTTCGTTCCGTACTTGGACCGGAAATCGCCAAGCGGTTCAACCTGTATAATACCATCAATGTAAACGTGAATGTAGCCGAGGGTTATTCTACTGGTGAAGCTCAGCAGGCCATTCGGGAAGTAGCGGATCAGATGTTGCCTTCCGGTTATGGTTATGAATATGGAGGTATGGCACGCGAGGAGGCCAGTAGCGGCGGTGCGCAAACCGTATTCATTTATACACTCTGTGTTGTATTGATTTACCTGATTCTTTCTTGTCTGTACGAAAGCTTCTGGGTGCCGTTGGCTGTCATCCTTTCTGTGCCGTTCGGACTGATGGGTAGTTTCCTTTTTGCCCGATTGGCCGGACTGGAGAATAACATTTACCTACAGACAGGTGCCATCATGTTGATTGGTCTGTTGGCTAAGACAGCCATCCTGATTACAGAATATGCCATCGAACGACGTCGGGCCGGTATGGGTATCATTTCGTCGGCTTATTCGGCAGCCCAGGCCCGTTTCCGTCCGATTATCATGACAGTACTCTGTATGATATTCGGCATGTTGCCGCTGATGTTCTCTACCGGTGCCGGAGCAAATGGAAACAGTTCATTGGCTACGGGCGTAGTGGGTGGTATGCTTATCGGAACATTAGCCTTATTACGCGAGTTCGGGATAAGTTATGTTCAAAAGAGCGTGAGTTGGTTTGATTTTTCCACATGTACAGGCAGTGCCTCCGGCTTGTTCTCGAAAAAGGAGTACGCCGTAAGTGCGGCACAGATGTTCATGATGAAGTTGTGTATGGAGCGATGCCTCGAATGTACGATGTTTGCCTTGTTTTTGAGCAGGTCGTTGATACATTCAATGATGTACCTTTTGCGCAGCATGATTTTGTCCCACATGGACATGAGCCTGTTCTTCATGTTAGCCCTCAATCCATGCACAAGATGTATGCCCCTGTCGAAGAGGTCCTCGAAGAGCGTCTGTTTGATGTATCCCCTGTCGGCGAAGACCTTTCCGTAGAGTTCTTTGGCGAAGATTGTCCACACCCGTTTGTCCCTGTCATCCACATTTGCGCCTGTAAGACAAAAGGTTATGATCTCTCCGCTGTCATTGCACAGAAGGTGCAACTTAAAGCCGTGACACCATCCCATCGTCCCCTTGCCGTCCGTCGCCAAGCCCTTGAACACCTTGTTGGCATAGCGGCGCAAGTTATGGCACACGGGTATCATCGTGGAGTCCACAAAACTGATGCCGCTGCATTTGCCAAAGCCTTGAAGTTTCATGAAGAGCATCATGTGGAAGAACACGCGGGGCATGAGTTCGACAAAGCGGTTGTACGAAACGGCATCAGGAAAACAACCGGACAGGTGCTGACGTATATAAAAGAGGTAGTAATGCTTGAAATTGGCGAACGAGCCGAAGTGGTAACAGACTAGTATTGTTATTATCTCACTATGGCTTAACTTTCCCTTGCGGTTGCGGTGACGGTGCTCTTTGTCCTCGAAAAGGAGGTTTTTCTCACACTCGGATGCAAAATTCCGGCAAAACTCATCCATCATACAGAAAATTTGTTTAATTCTGGAAGATTTTTATAACCACTTTATTAGCAAGCAGTTCTGAGGATAAGG
>URWP01000085.1 GCA_900551645.1 uncultured Bacteroides sp. | reverse complement strand
CTATTTTTATGCTTTATAGGCTACCGGAAAGTGAACGGGTATGCTCCGGAATATGTATTTTAACCGATTATTCAAATGCAAAGCTTCTACAAATATCAGCTCTTGGATACAAGACAATCATAAAAACACTGAATGAGAAAAACGATATTGGAACACTTGTGCTTGTTTCAGACAATATCCTGCTGGATGAAGTTACAGTAACGGCACAACGACCACATCAACATTTGACTAAAGGTGGCATAATCACAACTGTAAATGGGTCTGTTTTGAGCCTACTCGGGAATGCAATGGATGTGATTGGACAACTTCCGGGCGTTATGCGTGAAGATGACAAATTTACTGTTTTTGGCAAAGGGACACCAATAATATATGTTAATGGGAGAAAACTGACGGACAACAACGAATTATATAGAATGTCGTCAAAAGATATTGCAAGTGTGGAAGTAATCAGTAATCCCGGTGCAAAATATGGTGCAGAAGTAAGATCGGTGTTATTAGTTCGCACTATCAAAAAACAAGGAGACGGATTAAGCGGTTCAATACAAGGTGTCGTCCGGGCTGCTCACTCCTGGTCTAATTCAGACAACCTTTCTCTCAATTTCAGGAAGAACAATCTTGACATATTCGGAGCATTTGCTTTTGACCATTCAAGACGATATCAGCAGCAGAAAAATGTCACCATGATAAATACTGGAAATAATCTGTATGATCTGAATTCTGACATTATCATATTGCCTGTCAGCACAACTTATAATGCCAATTTAGGTCTCAACTGGCAAATTAACCCTAAGAATGTATTGGGAGCAAAATATGAATTTCGAGGTACACCTTACAATCATTCAAACTGGACCACAAATGAAACAATCGAATTAAATGGTACCCTTGATGATAAAATAGATTATTATACATACTGGAAAAGAAAGAATATGCCGACAAACATATTGAACATATATTATATAGGCAAATATGGTGATTGGACTCTTACTGTAAATAACGACTATTATTCAAGCCGTAATAAAGCTGAACAGGAAATAGATGAAATCAGTTTATCGGAAGGAGAATCGACAATAAGCAGCCTGAATCACATCAACAGTTCAATGTTTGCCTCCAAATCCGTCCTGGAATACAGCTTTGGCAAAAATACACTTGAGGCCGGTTATGAGTACACTTATACAAACAGAACTGACCGATATGATAACTATAATGATTTTTTGCCGGATGCAGATGACAATATCAAGGAACATAATATTGCTGGTTTCATAAGTGCCACTTTCCCCTTAGGGATCTATGAACTTTCAGGGGGATTAAGATATGAGCATACTATATCCGATTACTATGAGAATGGGCTCTTGATATCAGAGCAAGGCCGAAAATATGACCGTCTGTTTCCCAATATAGACTTTACGTTTCCTATTAAAAAAGCTAAGTTTACTCTATCATATACAGCTAAGACAAAGCGTCCGCTGTATAGTCAATTAAGCAGCAATATACAATATGATGACCGTTTTACCTATGAGACAGGGAATCCTCTAGTGAAACCGGAAATGAATCACGATGTTTCATTAGCCGGTATTTACAAATGGGTTTTCTTTTCAGCAAGTTATCAATATGTAAAAGATGCTATAGTCGGTATTGTTGAAGCATATAAAGAAGGAGAACCTATAAATTTGATGACTTATATGAATTATGATCATATCTCAAAATATACAGCGATGGTATCTCTATCCCCTAAAATCTCAATTTGGTCACCTCGTCTCCAATTTAATCTTATGGGACAAGACCTTAAAATACCATTTATGGGGACAGAACTGCGAATGAACAATCCATTGTTGTTTATCAATTTCTATAACAGCATATCTGTAGGAAAAGGTTTCACTATTACAGGTGATATGTTATATCATACATCGGGAGATATGGATGTGGTTACACTAAAACCGTCTTGGCAAATGAATTTGGGTGTAACCAAAACGATTGGGAACTGGTTCTTCCAGCTTAGTGCAACAGATATATTCAAAACAGCTCGTAATTCAATGATAACCTATGGAACTCAAATGAAACTTGACAAATGGAACTATAGTGATTTACAGGCTGTTCGGCTCACCATACGTTATGCATTTAACTCTACGATGAGCAAATATAAAGGAAGGGGTGCCGGTCAAAGTGAAAAGAATCGTTTATAAGATTCAGATTTAGAGAATTACTTTACTAAAAAGGGAGAACCTGACGGAAATACGCCGAAAGATTCTCCTTTTTTTTCTCCGCTCGATGCTCGTAACTAATTTACCTTTGTAGCACTTGAAAGAAATTTTGAATAAAAATGTTACCTTTGTTATTGATGTTATCAGCTTAAACAATGAGTTAAAACAGAAGTGGAATATCGGAAACGAATTGCAAGGAAAAGAGAAGAAACGACCCAAGTTGATGTCCTTTTTGAGTTAATAATCAATAAAAGCGTTAAATCTTCACCCTTTAGAATGTACAATTAAAGACAATGACCATATTTCGGACTTATTATCTATAAAATATTGAGTAATAATCGGTTGTAAATACTGTCTTGAAAGATGCTGCTGCATCTTCTATATACGGTGCTCGTGCAGCTTACGGTGTTATTCTGGTCACAACCAAAAAAGGTAAGGAGGGTAAAACCCGTGTCAGCTATCAGGCTACATTGGGATGGACTTCGCCGATGTCATTACCGGATATGGCAAATGCTTACGAATTTGCTACATATTTCAATAAGGCGTGTGAAAATGCAGGTATGACATTGCAGTACAGTGATGAAAAATTGGCTCAGTTGCAACAATATATGAAAAATCCCGGTGATTTGGACCCATGGGCAGAATTGACACCGGGACAATCAATGGTAGGAGCTTTTGAAAACAGTGCCAAAGGTTTGGGGAATACGAACTATTTTGATTTGCATTATAAAGATGTTGCATTCAAACAGAATCATAATGTCAGTGTAAGTGGAGGTGGTGAAAAAGCACAATATTATGTTTCGGGAGGAATGTATAAGGAAGATGGGCTGTTACGTTATGCGGATATCGGATATAAACGTTTTAATTTCAGTGCAAATATAACTTCAAAGGTTACAGACTGGTTGAAACTGAAAGTGAATACCAAATATATGAATTCAGATAATGAATCTCCATTTGGTACAGGTGCTTTGAGTGAAGGATTTTACCATTCTTTGGCTCGATTCCGTCCTACTGTAAGTGTCATAGATCCGAATGGTTATTTTACTGAACTTTCTATGATTCCTTATCTGCAAAGTGGTACAAAGGCAAATACAGAGAACAATAATTTGACCATGACAGGAGGATTGGAACTGGAACCATTGAAAGGCTGGCATATTTTCTTTGATTATACTTATCGTTACAATACACGGGATTATTGGGCTTTGAAAGTGCTTCCGCAG
Source organism: uncultured Bacteroides sp. (assembly GCA_900551645.1). Classification (GTDB taxonomy): domain Bacteria; phylum Bacteroidota; class Bacteroidia; order Bacteroidales; family Bacteroidaceae; genus Phocaeicola. Next base: position 6,567 of record URWP01000085.1, on the reverse strand, counting down.
ATTCCGAATGAGTCAGGCGATTCTTATAATCTAGGTACTCGTTCTGAAGTGGTGGGTACGGCAAGCAATTCATATACCCGTTATGATATGAATAATCAATACCAGTCGGTCAATTTGTATACTAATTATTCACTATCATTGGCTGACAAGCATAATTTTACATTCATGTTGGGTTATCAGGAGGAATATTATAAATACAGATATCTGTATGATTCTGTAACAGGTATTCTTTCTACAAGTAATCCGAGTCTGGAGATGGCCGATGGTGACCGTACTGTACGTGATACTCGTTATGCTTGGGCTACCCGAGGCTATTTCGGCCGTATCAATTATGATTATATGGGACGTTATCTGGTGGAAGTGAATGGACGTTATGATGGTTCATCTCGTTTTGCGAAGGGAAGCCGTTGGGGCTTCTTCCCGTCTGTTTCTTTAGGATGGAACATTATGCGTGAATCGTTCATGGAAAAAACTCAGGATGTATTGTCTAATTTAAAACTACGTGTATCGTGGGGATTGCTAGGTAACCAAAGTGGGGCTGCTTACTATACTTTCGCTTCTACTATGGATCCTACATCTATTGGTAACTGGTTCTTCCAGAACGGACGAGACGGTTATCTTAGTCCTGGTGCCGTTGTAGATTCAAATACAACTTGGGAAAAAGTTGATCATAAGAATATCGGTATTGATTTCGGATTTTTAGGTAATGCATTGACTGGTTCTTTTGATGTATTCCAGCGTGATACACGTGATATGCTAGGACCGTCTGTTGCATTGGCCGATTTCTTCGGTGCTGTAGCTCCAGAAACAAACAACGCTGAAATGCGTAACCGAGGTTGGGAGTTGATGTTGCAATGGAGAGGCAAAATAGGTAAGGATATCAATTATTCTATCGGAGGTTCACTTTCAGATGCAACTTCAGAGGTAACTGCTTATGAAGGAGATGGATCTGATCCTGCCAATACTTGGTATGAGGGAAAGAAAGTGGGTGAAATCTGGGGATATCGTGCCTCCGGATTGATTCAGACACAGGAAGAAGCCGATGAATACAATGCTGCTCATGATTTGTCTTATCTTAGTGGGCAGGCGTGGATGCCGGGTGATGTAAAATATGTTGATTTGAATGGAGATAAGAAAATTAATAATGGGAGTAATATGTTGGGTGATATGGGCGATATGACTGTTATCGGTAATACAACTCCACGGTATCAATATACTGTAAACGGTTCTATTTCTTGGAAGGGGGTTACTTTAAGTATGATGTTCCAAGGAGTTGGTAAGCGTGATTGGTCACCTGCTATGAATACTTCTTATTTCTGGGGATCGGGAGCTTATGCACAGGTGACTGTCTTTAAGGAGCATCTTGACTATTGGACACCGGATAATCCTGATGCTTATTATCCAAACCCATATACAGCCGGTAATGCAGCGGTAGGAAGATATCGTGCGAAGACTTCTCAGAAGTCTGACCGTTACATGCAGAGTGCGGCTTATTGTCGTCTGAAGAACTTGACTGTCAGCTATGATTTGCCAGAAGCATGGATTAGTAAACTTCATCTGACTAAGGCACAGGTCTTCTTCTCTGGTGAAAATCTGTTGACTTTCACTAAGTTGAGTAGCATTTTTGATCCGGAAGGCTTATTTACAAACAACAGTTATAATAATTCTCTTGAGCAGGCTGGTAAGAATTATCCGATGACCAGAGTATTTTCTGTCGGAGTTATTTTAAATATGTAAAAAACAGAGAAAAAGATTATGAAAAAGATACATTTGCTGATTGTTTCAGCTTTATGTTTGGGAACGACTTCTTGCTTTGATATCAATCAAGAACCCCAAGGAGAAATTTCTACGGTAGGTGCATTTACAACGACCAGTGAAATTACCATGTACCTGAATATGTTTTATCAAGGAAGTGTTCCTGTAATGGGAGGAGGAACAGTGAATAATTCGGCCATCAAAACCCAGTCCAGCGGTTCTACCAACGGCATTGCTTTCGGAGATGCAAACAGTGATAATTTGTATCCTAATGCAATTGATTCGCGTTTGGCAGGTGAGACTTCACTGAGCAGTGCTACCGCCATGTATGACTACAAGTCGATTCGTAATGTAAATTTCTTGCTTCAGAATATCGGGAACTGTGAGGACAAAGGTTCAGAATATGAACAATGTTTGGGAGAGGCTTATTATTTCCGGGCTGCATATTATTATCATTTGTTGGTAAACTATGGTGGTGTCACCTGGATAGAGGATTTGCTTGATCCGGATGCCGGTCAGATGAAACTTCCACGAAATACCCGTACTGAGATAACGGATTACATCTTAAAGGATTTGGATCAGGCCATTACTTATTTGAATGAACAGAGTAACAATGCTTCCCGTCGTGTTCATAAAGATGTAGCACGGGCATTCAAGAGTGAAGTTGCATTGTTTGCTGCTACCTGGGAGAAATACCATCGTGCAAAGAATGATCCGTTTTATGATAAGACATTATCGGATGCCGAGGCTAAAATTCAGGATTGGTTGAATCAGGCTGTAAAGGCAGCTGGTGAAGTGATAGAACGTAATGTATGGAGCATTTATTCTACAGGCAATCCTCTGACCGATTATCGGGATATGTTCATTGATATTGACTTGAGTGATAATCAAGAGGTCTTGTGGTGGAAAGAGTATAACATTTCTGCTGGTATAGGTCATAATGTTACCTATTATTCTTGTCAGGGAGGGGGACAGGTTGGTGTATCTGCGTCGTTAGTTGATGATTATCTGACAAGAGATGGAAGACCGTTTATAGGAACCGAGAAGCTAGAGGCAAAACGTACTTATGGAGCTGAGCTGAATCCGGATTTGCGTGACCCTCGTTTGTCGCAGACTGTATTTATGCCGGGCCAACAGATGCAGAGTGATGGTACGTTATATGAGTGGCCGCCTTTGGATGCTACTAACTATCATCAGAATACAACTGGTTATTCCATGTTGAAATATGAAGAGTTCAATGCTGCAAATTCGGCTGCTTACACTACAGAAAGTCGTGGACAGGCACCTGCCATTCAGGTTCGTTACGCTGATATTCTGTTGAATTATGCTGAGGCTTTGGCAGAACTGGATGGAGCAGGAAATGCTTCAAAGATACAGGCTGCCTTGAAACCTTTGCGTGACCGTGTTGGAATGCCGGAAGTAGATTTTGACCGTGAGTATAATACGGATGTTGATTATCCTTTCCATAATTTGGACAAATACATTCAGGCTGTTCGTCGTGAACGGCGTGTAGAAAAAGCCTTGGAAAATTGTCGTTTGACAGATATTCTGCGTTGGGCTGCTGCTGACGAACTGATTGTAGGTAAGACTCCAACAGGCGCTTTGTATACGGGAAGCACTTTAGGTGAACACTTTTCAGGTATTATGACAGAAGGTTCTAACTTATGGTTGAAGGATGGTTATATTGTTTCGTTTAACAATACCAATTATCCGAATGGTTGGCAGTTTAATGTGAACCGTGATTATTTGCTGCCTATCCGTCAGGAAATGGTAGGTAGCCTGACTGGTGGATTATGGGAACAAAATCCAGGATGGTAACCAGATAGCATTTTATTTTGTAACTTATTTTATATAGAAATAGGTTAGAGTCCAGGAAGACTGTATATGGTTTTCCTGGATTTTTTTATATTAAATAGTTTCCATTCAGATGATGTGTTACCCTTTCTGTATGGAAGAAATGTGGCGTAAGCGGATTGTTAACAGGATGAAATCTGTAAGAAATATTCGTGGCATATTTTTGCGGCTGTAAAAGATATAGAGCATGATAAGCACGAATAAGATGATTTTGGCAGCCTCTATGCTGGTGACAAGTCTCAGCGCGCAGGCTTTTACAGTAAAAGGAGTGGTGATTGACCGTTCGACGAAAGAACCGCTGATAGGAGCTACCGTCCAGGTTAGCGGTACTACAGTTGGGGCTATAACTGATATGGACGGACGTTTCGAACTAGACCGGATTGCTGGTGAAACTTGTACATTGGTTGTACAATATGTTTCATATAAGACCGAACAGATTCAGGTACAGAAAGGACAGTCGCAGGAACTGGTCATTGCTTTGGCACCTGATAATCAGCAGTTGGATGAGGTGACTGTGGTGGCTAAGAAGAATCTGGAAAATGAACGTGCCTTGATGATGGAACGTCAGAAATCAAGTGTAGCTATCGAGAACATTGGTGCCAAGGAAATGAGTGCCAAAGGCATCTCGAATGTAGAGGAAGGTGTCAAGAAGATTACCGGAGTTTCCATTGCCTCGGCAGGACAGATTATTGTGCGTGGATTGGGCGACCGCTACAGTACGACTACTCTGAACGGACTTCCCATTGCTTCGCCGAATCCGGACAACAAGTTGATTCCGTTGGATTTGTTCCCAACTTCTACTGTAAAGAATATTACAGTAAGTAAGGTGTACGAGGCAAATGCTTTTGCCGATTATTCAGGTGCACATATCGATATCGGGACGAAAGAGCAGACGGGTGAGGATTTCTTCAGTGTTTCGTTCAATACTGGTGGAAAGTTCAATACGTTAGGAAAAGAAATGTATCGGATGGACCATGAAGGAACTTTGTTTAAGACTCCTTCGCTGGATAGCCGTTTGCGGGATATGGAGTTGGCCGATTTTGAGGATTATGCTCAGACGAATCCGTTGTTTCATACCAGTTTTGATGTTTCCAGAAAACATGCATTGCCGGAGTTTGGTGGAAATGTCGGTTTCGGTAAGAATTTTGATTTGGGAAGTGGTAAGTTGAGTGTCCTTGCATCGTTAGGTGTCAGTAACGAACAGCAGGCTATGATGGATGCTAGTGTACGTACGCTGGAAGCTACCGGTACTACTCTGAATGATTTCACTTATGACAGTTATTCGAATGAACTGAAAATAGCCGGTTTGGGAAGTTTGGGATATAGTTTCCGTGGACAGGACCAGTTGAGTTATACCTTTTTTTATGCGCGGAATGCCATCGATAATTATATGCGGCGTGAAGGTTATGACTATGAAGACCATAATCTGTTGGGTAGCAACAGCGTAACACATATTTATGGTTTGCAGAATCACCAACTGAGTGGAAAACATTTCTTCGGCGATAAATGGGGATTACATTGGGGAGGTTCTTATAGCAAAACTACCAGTGATGAGCCGGACCGTAGGCAGATAATGTTTATCCGGAAAGATAATACATTAGAACTGTTCAAACTGAACCGCCAGGAAACGATGCGTTATTTCGGTACATTGGATGAGAAGGAATGGGTAGGTAATCTGATGGGTGAATATAAGTTTGGTGCACAGAATAAATTGCAGGGAGGATTTACTTACAAAGATAAGACTCGCGATTATTTCTCTACCCGTTTCTATTATAACCTGAACAAGTTGAATCCGACTATCAGTAGCGAAGAAGACATCTATACACCTTCTGATTTTCTGAATCAGGAAAGTATCGAAAACGGCGAAGTTTCCATTACCCGTTCACAGCAGCCTAAGGACAGGTACTCAGCTGGAAACCGTATTTATGCAGGATATCTTCTGGCAGACATCTATCCGGTGGAAGCCTTGCTGGTAAATGTTGGACTCCGTTATGAAAGCAGTAAACAGTGGGTCAATTATGCTGAAGACGGGGGTACCTTGCAACGAAGAGACCTGAACAGCAACGATTTGTTTCCGGCCATGAACCTTCGTTATCAGTTTAATAAGGAAAACAGTCTGCGTTTTTCATTCTCACGTACCGTAACCCGTCCTTCGTTTATCGAAATGGCTCCGTTCCTGTATCAGGAATCTTATGGATCAGCTCAAATCCGAGGTAATGCCGATTTGCAGAACGGATATAACTATAACCTGGATTTGCGTTATGAATTGTTTAAGGAAAACGGAAACATGTTCTCTGTAACAGCTTATTATAAGCATCTGGAGAATCCGATCGAACAGATACAGGAACTTTCAGGTGGAGCTACAGTACATTCTTTCCAAAATGCCAGCAACGGTATGGCAACCGGACTGGAAATTGAGTTCCGTAAAGAGTTGCTTCGTGAACTTCGTTTGGGCGCAAATGCTTCGTTCATGTATACCGATGTGAAACTGCCTGAAGGTGGGGCATATACCAATACACAGCGCGCCTTGCAGGGAGCTTCTCCTTATCTGGTGAATGCAGATATAACCTATAGTCCGCGTTTTGGTGAAGACCAACAGCTGAACGCAGCTCTGGTATATAATCTGCAAGGACCCCGTATACAGTCAGTAGGTATTTCAGGTTTGGGTGATGTGAAACAGCAGCCTGTACATACATTGAATTTTGTAGGAAGTTTTACCTTCAGTAAGAGAGTAGCAGTTAAGCTACAGGTGAATGATTTGCTTAATCAGCCGGTTATCTTCAAGCAGGAGGTTCCTTCTACCGGCGAGAAAGTAGAGGTGGAACGTTTCAAGCGGGGTAGTAGTTTCGAACTGGGAATAACGTATACTTTGTAATATAAATTCAGATAACTAACTATTAATTAGGGATATTCAGTAAATGTCCCTAAAATATATAATGGCATATGAAGATTATAGAA
>URWP01000084.1 GCA_900551645.1 uncultured Bacteroides sp. | reverse complement strand
TCCCTTGATACCGATAATTGTATCACCTACGTGCATGTCACGGCCAATACCATAAGCAGCACCGATTTCTTCTACTTTCTGGATAGCCTTAATCTTATCATCAAACACTTCGCCATTGACTGCATACAGTTCACCTTTCTTGAACTCCAGTTTCAACTGTTCGCTGCCAGTCTTCGTCACTTGTTTCAGATAAGCACTTTCCGGCAGTCCTTGAGTAGAATCAAGAATCTCTCCTCCACAGATTGATGTTCCCCATATACCTACATTATAAGAATATTTCAGTTTGGTAAAATCTGCTTCAAAACCATTTTCTTTCAAATAATTGATTTCGTAATCACGGCTCAATGCCATATCACGTGTCAAGGTAATGATTTCCACTCCTGGAGCCATTACCAGGAAAGTCATATCAAAGCGTACCTGGTCGTTCCCGGCACCTGTAGAACCATGAGCAATGGCATGAGCACCGATTTCATTGGCATAACGGGCAATAGCCAATGCCTGGAAAATACGTTCAGAACTTACAGAAATAGGATAAGTACCGTTACGCAGTACATTCCCGAATACCATATATTTCAGGCTCTTTTCGTAATATTCCTGTGTAACATCAAGTGTCACATACTTGGTAGCTCCCAGTTTGTAGGCATTCTCTTCATTCTTTTTCAGCTGTTCTTCGCTGAAACCACCCGTGTTGGCACAAGCTGCATATACTTCGTATCCCTTTTCCTTGGCAAGATACATAACAGTAAATGAGGTATCCAGTCCTCCACTGAATGCTACTACTACTTTTTTCTTTTCTTCCATATGCTCGTTTTTTAGTTTTTCAATTGATAAGTTGACAAAGTTTCAACCCAATACGTCTGCAAGATAATAAAAGTTATCCGAAAGCTGATACCTTGTCTGTTGTTATTAAATCAGAAATTGGTGACTTTATCATCCAGATGTAATGCCGGATCATACAGCATAGCTGTACAGATACAGAACTTACGTTTTTTGGCCATCAGGATTTCATGATTGATACACCCCTCACACCCTTTCCAGAATGATTCATCATCAGTCAGTTCATTGAAAGTTACAGGTACATACCCCAGTTCCGTATTCATCTTCATGACAGCAGCACCTGAAGTCAAGCTGAAAATTTTAGCTTTAGGCCAGCGTAAACGTGCCAATGTAAATGAAGCATGCTTGATACGCTTAGCCAATCCGCATCCACGATATTTAGGATGCACAATCAGCCCCGAAGTCGCAACATATTCTTTGTTACCCCAAGATTCAATGTACGTAAATCCAGCAAAATCATCTCCACAAAGTGCGATGATAGCTTTTCCTTCTTTCATTTTTGTCGCTACATATTCGTGTGTACGTTCTGCAATTCCTGTCCCGCGCACTTTAGCGGCTTCTCTGATAGTGTCAAGAATGGTATCTACATATGCTTCGTGTGAGGCATCAGCTACCATAACATCTATTTGCGGTTTAGAGCTATCCATTTCGTTATTTATTTTATTTAGTTATATTCGGAATAAGGTTCGATAAAGTATGTATCACATCTTGCCGAGTGTGTCCTTCACGGACAATGAGCATGATGGTGTCATCACCTGCTATTGTACCGATGATTTCATGAAAGTTATGATTGTCTATGTCATAAGCCAGGCTACTGGCATATCCCGGACGAGTTTTGATGACTGCAATATTTCCTGAGAATTCAATAGACATGAATCCATTATATCTGAGCCCTTCATGAGCAGCAGGAACGTCAGAAATACGCTTGTATAAAGTATTGTTAGGCAATACATATACATAATTTCCGCTGATGCTGGCAGCTTTGGCCACCTTCAACTGCTTCAAATCGCGTGAAAGAGTGGCTTGTGTCAGTTGATAACCTTCCTTACACAACTCTTGCAAGAGTTCTTCCTGACTTCTAATCTCTTTGGAAGAGATAATCATTTTGATGGAATCCAGTCTGTTGTTCTTGTTCTTCATTGCATAATTATTCTTTACGGGTTGCAAAAATACGGATATTTTTCATACGACATGCATAAAACCACACTTTTTTGTGTGTTTATTCTAAAATATTCTTAAATTAATGCATAAATAACCAGTAATACGATGCCCAACTGATAAGACAACCTGATTTATCTTGCTTCACCACCTGCTGAAATCTGAAACCTTTTCACTATCTTTACTGCCTGAACTTATAACTAACAGAATGAAAACAAATTTACTGGTAGCGGAAAAAGACCCGATGGGAGCCGCCATACAAGATTATTGGGAAAAAGGCAGGGCTGGTAAGTTACGTGTTTTTTCTTCCCAATTTGATGAAGATGAGATTCCCGTAGAAACCCTGTTCCGCAAAGTAGAAGACATGCCGATATTGGAACAGACAGCCTTACAAATGGCTCAAGGACGTATTCTGGACATAGGTGCCGGAAGCGGTTGCCACTCAGTAGCCTTACAAGACATGGGGAAAGAGGTATTGGCCATCGATATTTCACCGCTATCTGTACAGGTCATGACCAAACGTGGACTTAATGCCAAACAGATAAATATGTTCGACGAACATTTTGTGGATCACTTTGATACAATACTGATGCTGATGAACGGGTCCGGTATCATCGGCAAATTAGCCAATCTGGAATCTTTCTTCCAACGAATGAAACAGTTATTGAACCCTGGAGGATGTATTCTGATGGATTCCAGTGACCTCCGTTATCTGTTTGAAGATGAGGACGGAAGTTTTTTAGTGGATTTGGCTGCTGCTTATTATGGTGAAATTGATTTCAGAATGCAATACAAACAGATAAAAGGAGATACCTTCGACTGGCTATACATTGATTTCGATACCTTAAATATGTACGCGACTCAATATGGATTCATTGCAGAGAAAGTTCAGGAAGGACAACATTATGATTATCTGGCTAAACTAAGCATACGTTAAGAACATACAGAAACCAAGATAAAAGAAAGCCCATGAATCGTAACAATTCAATTCATGGGCTTTCGAAATATTTATACAAGTATCTGAAAATGTTGTAAAGCATGCAAGATACCATCATCATCCACAGAAGTAGTGACATAATCGGCAGCTGCCTGTATTTCCGGCGCAGCATTTCCCATAGCTACTCCAATACCAGCATGTTTTAACATTGGTATATCATTCCCTCCATCTCCAAAAGCCATCGTTTCTTCCAGTCTGATGCCATAGTAAGCAATAACCTCATCCATACCACGACTCTTACTGTTTCCTCGGGCAATGATATCGGCAAATAACGGATGCCAACGCATCGGTTCACAGTGAGGGAGAATTTGCTGAAAAATCTCATTGTCTGCATCCACCTTAAAATATCCCATTGTCTGAAGAATATCTGTCTGGAGCGCTTCCTCGACAGGACGTACAGGAGGGACCGGAATGGCTATCAGTCGACTGATTTCTTCTACATCGGCATTAACATGTGTAATGAACCATTCATTATCGTGTACAAAGACAAACGGATAATCATGATTTCTGCAATACGCAACCAATTGTTCAATATCACTATGCGGAATACTTCCTTTATAAATATCATGATGGTCTGCTGTAAAACAATAAGCTCCATTCAAGGTAATATAACCGTCAAATTCCAGGTCATTCAAGGTATCGATGAGTAACTTAGGACGTCCAGTAGCAATAAACAATTTAATGCCTTGTGCCCGAAGCCGCTTCAAGGCCTTACGGGTAGATTCTGGAACTGTATGAGTACGGAATGAAACCAATGTTCCGTCGATGTCAAAGAAAATAGCTTTAATCATAACAGGCGTTTTGATAGTTTTACGCCGCAAAGATACGAAATCTGATACAAAAACTTTATATTTGCCTTTCAATATAAAATGTATCAAACTTTGAATCGCATGAATTATCAGTATACAAAAGTAGCTGTCAAGATAGGCAGCAATGTACTGACCCGGAAAGATGGTACACTGGATATTACCCGTATGTCAGCTTTGGTAGATCAGGTAGCCGAATTACATAAAGCAGGAGTAGAGATCGTATTGGTATCTTCAGGAGCAGTAGCTTCCGGACGGAGTGAAATCAAACCGTCAAGAAAACTGGACAGCGTAGATCAACGGCAACTGTTTTCAGCAGTAGGACAAGCAAAACTGATCAACCGTTATTATGAGCTTTTTCGTGAACATGGCATTTCCGTGGGACAAGTTCTTACTACCAAAGAAAGTTTCGGCACCCGCCGTCACTATCTGAACCAACGAAACTGTATGCAGGTAATGCTGGAGAACGGCGTCATTCCAATTGTAAATGAAAACGATACCATATCAGTAACAGAACTGATGTTTACAGATAACGACGAACTCTCCGGAATGATTGCCTCTATGATGGATATGCAGGCCTTGATTATTCTGAGTAACATTGACGGTATCTATAACGGTTCTCCGTCAAAACCGGGAACTTCCGTTATCCGGGAAGTGGAACAAGGAAAAGACTTGTCTGATTATATACAGGCAGAGAAATCCGGATTCGGACGTGGAGGCATGCTTACAAAAACTACCATTGCCCGTAAAGTAGCAGATGAAGGCATAGCGGTCATCATCGCCAATGGGAAAAAAGATAATATCTTAATTGATATCCTGCAACATCCTGAACAAACGGTCTGTACCCGATTCATTCCGGCAGTTTCGGATGTATCAAGTGTCAAGAAATGGATTGCACACAGTGAAGGATTTGCCAAAGGAGAACTACATCTGAATGATCAGGCTGTACAAGCCTTGAAAGGTGAAAAAGCAGTAAGCCTGTTACCGGTAGGTGTCATCCACATCGAAGGCGATTTTGAAAAAGACGACTTGGTCAGAATCATGGATGCCGACGACAGACAGATTGGCGTAGGCCGTATTGGAGTCGATTCCGACGAAGCCCGCGAGATGCTGGGGATGCACGGTCAGCGTCCTTTGGTACATTATGATTATTTATATCTGGAATAAAATAAAACGACATACCTTGGGTTCAGAGCCCAAGGTATGTTACAGACAAACGCTTCACAGCGTAATATAAATTGTCAGACAAAAACTTAGAATCGATACATAATCGTAGCCATCGGAACAAACTGACCCACTTCGTCAACAATCTGGTATTTAGCCTCTATCCCGACACACCAGTTAGTACCGAAATTTAGTTGCGCACCTACACCTACATTGGCCCCAATCCAGCTGTCCGATTCGCTCTCTCCTTCATAAGACGCTTTTCCATGCAGGTATGTAAGACCCACCAACGGATACACTTTGTAACTTTCACCACGCAATACATTCCAGTGTACATCTACATCAATGTCCCAATAGTTATAATCAATTTCTTCACCATAGCCTATATCTTCCGAGCTCTTAAAATAATAATTGAAAGATGGAGCTATACTGAGCTGCTCAATAATATCATATTGTGCTCTTACACCAATAAACGGTTTAGAAATATCTGTTCCATAACCGATGTTCACTCCAGCTCCCCATTTGTTCTCTTGTGCAAATGCTGTCATCGATGCAATGCAGCACATTACCATCAATAGAAATAACTTTTTCATACGTCTCATGTTTTTAGTTAGTATTAGATAAATTGAATAGCACAAAGCTATGGAAAATATCACTCCTACAGAAAAATGGCGGTAACGAAAGTGTCCCATTTACCAGAAATGGAACACTTTTGAGCATATGAAACACTCCTTTCGATTTTGAGATGGCTCAAAGAGAAATGCTTTCATTTCCCTCCAGATATTTCAAAGGAGAAACTCCGTATTTCTTCATGAAATTCCTGTAAAAAGTAGAACGTGAAGTGAAGCCACATTGAAACATCAGCTCTTTGACATTCTTTTCCGGACAAGTATCTGCCAGTTCCTTAAAATATTCCAGACGTAGCGAACAAATGTATTCACGAAAACCGGTATACCCGCTGCTTTTGATAGCCTCAGAAACAGCAGATTCTTTTTGGGACAAAACCTCTGCCAGATCTTTGATACTATAATTCTGATTTGTAAATGCCAGATTCTCTTTAAGTGTATCTTCTATGATACTGAACAGAGGAAGTATCTGTACATCTGATTGCTTACCCGAAAGACTCTCATCCTGGAGATTTCCATTATAAAGCATCTGTGTATGCGTAGAAAACGGATTTTCATTGAACAGGTATTCAAAAGAAAACAACAGCGTAAAAGCAACAGCAGTAATCCCGAACAAATTAAATATGAATTCATTGATACTCAGCGTAAACAAGATATATATAATAAGAAACAGAAACATAAATCCGATGAACAGATACATTTCCTTATTGATTTTCCGATATGCTTTGTGATGAATAACAGGATAGAGTGCGAAAGCAGTTGGAGTAATGACGGTTATCAGAAAAATAACACTTCGGAGCAATACATCTGTTTTACCCAGATTCGGAAAAATCTGTGCAAAAGACATAATAGGAGTAATGTACCCGTTAAAGCCAAGATAACTTAATCCGATAGTTATGGTAACAAGTGGGAACAACTGTAAAACCAATATCCGGAATGGGGTCAAATATCCCGGACACAGGGAAGCGGTAGGAAAAAGACAGACAATACTAGCCGGAATGTACCATTTCAGCATTTTCTCAATACTTAGTAAATCAGTAAAACGGTAACTCGGAGTTTCTGATACAATCATCAGCCAACCTACATTCTCCCAAATAAAAACAGCTCCTATACAAGCAGCAATCATTCCCCAATAACGTTTCTGATAATTGTCTTTTGCCTGAAAAATCAGGATACATCCGATAATACAAGTCAACATATCGAATGCCAGTTCTACTGACAGATACAAGATTCCCACGCCTTTGTTTTCTTCTATTGGTTTCCAATGCAAAAATAGGATTTTTCCATTAGTATTCTGGCTAAAAGCAACCTTTAGTCTACCGATAAAAGCATTTTTACACCTTATATTTGTCTAAGTGTACATTTTGTTCTTCAGACGAGAACGGGCTGTTATCCGGCATATGGATAACAGCCCGTTCAAATCTTTATCAAAAGCAAATCAAAGTTTTTTATTTACGTGCCTTCTTTGCTTCTTTGGCTTCTTTCTTGGCAATCTTTGCCCATTCCTTAGCACCTTCTTCCTTCAGCTTGGCAGTTGCCTCCTGAGCAGCTTTCATTGCTTCTGCCTCAGCTTCCGGAGTAGCGAATGCATGCTTGAAACCTTTAACATCATTCCAATGACCACGAGTAAAGTCTGGGAATGCAACAGCAGCACAGTTGTTATCCATAGAGATAGCACCCAGTTCAGCCAATGAACACCATTCTGCCAAGTCATATACGTCCATATCCAATGGCAGACCGTTTTGCAGACAGTATACTAAACGGCTGTCCATGATAAAGTCCATACCACCGTGACCACCTACTTCTTTAGCCATTTCACCATATTTCTGCAGAATCGGGTGCTGATATTTAGCTACCAGTGCATCCATTTCTTCCTTCGGCAGGAATGAGTGTGAACTCAAGTTGTCTACTTTCGGTTGAACACCAGAAGCATTCATCTGAGCAGCATCGACTGCATAACCTTCAATCGGATATTTATTGGCAAAACCTTTTGTACCGGTTAATTGATAAAGACGATTGTAAGGCTGCGGAGTCATGACATTGTGTTGAATTTCGATAACTTTTCCGTTGGCTGTACGAATCAAGGTTGTTGAATGGTCACCGTTGCGGAAGTTTTCACAAGCTTCTCCACTGGCTTTTTCTACCAGTTCTTTACCGATAACTGACTTGGTATCCATAGCTACCAGCGTAGTCATACGGTCACCACGGTGAATATTCAAAGCCTGAGCAACAGGGCCTAAGCCATGAGTTGCGTAAACGTCTCCACGGTTTTCCATATTATAACGCAGACGCCAGCCCAATTTGTCCTCTTTACCGTTCTTCCAGTAATATGGCCAGAAATCACTTAAGTTATGGATGTAAGCACCCTGTGCACGCAGAATTTCGCCGAATACTCCTTGCTGTGCCATGTTCAAAGTATTCATTTCGAACCAGTCATAACAGCAGTTTTCCAAAATCATGCAATGCTTGCGGGTCTTTTCACTCAAATTGATAAGTTCCCAGCATTGTTCCAAGTTCATGGCAGACGGAACTTCAATAGCTACGTTCTTACCATGTTCCAATGCATATTTAGCTACCGGGAAATGGTGATCCCAGTCGGTAGCGATATATACCAGATCAATATCTTCGCGTTCACACAGTTCCTTATATCCTTCAGCACCCGAATAGACATCGGCTTTCGGCAAACTGGCCTTGCGAAGGAATTTCTGACAGTTCTCAGCACGTTCCGGCTCATAGTCACACAATGCCACGATATCAACACCTGGAATGTAAGTGAAACGTTCTACAGCACCCGGTCCACGCATACCTAGTCCTACGAATCCTACGCGGACAACATTCATTTTAGGTACAGTAAGTCCGAGGGCATGTTCTTGTCCGGCCGGACGTTCAGGGGTATCAATAACGATAGTTCCTTTGTCCCAATGCCACTTTGTGGATGGAGACAATGATTGAGCTTGAGTGCTTACTGGGGTGATAGCCAATGTAATACATGCGAAAGCACCCAAAAACAGGTTAGAAAGGTTTTTCATAATGTTTAGGAGTTATTATTTCATTGTTCAAATTTAACGAAATTATATACAAGGTTGTGCTTCTGTTAGTGTTTTTTAGGAATTTTACAAAAGTAGGATATTATTATTGGATAAAAAAGTATGAGACAGATTTAGCTATACTTTCTACTTTTGTATCGTATAGTTACAAGCAAAGAATTTTTCCGCCGATGGGTGGATGGAATGTTTATAGTTGGGGACTGGAATGTTTTCAACTGCCTGAAAGGAAGCGGATGAAATTCTTTTATAATTATCTTTGTGCTAAAACGAACTATCTAATATTATAAAAAAGAAAGAACATGAAACAAATCAAGAATTTGGCGCTCGCCTCAGTCCTTTGTGCCGGTTCGTATGTGGCAGGAATGGCCCAACAGGTTGCTCCGGCTATTCCTTCCGACCCGGCTATCGAACAGAATATCCAGAACTGGTTGAAGAAAATGACATTGGAAGAAAAGATCGGCCAGATGTGTGAAATTACAGTGGACGTAGTTACAGATTTTCCTGGAAGCAAAGATGGTTTTAAACTAAGTGAAGCCATGCTCGACACGGTTATTGGGAAATATAAGGTAGGTTCTATCTTAAATGTACCGTTGAGTGTAGCCCAGAAAAAGGAGGTTTGGGCCTCAGCCATCAAACAGATTCAGGACAAATCAATGAAAGAAATCGGTATTCCCTGTATTTATGGTGTAGACCAGATTCACGGTACTACCTATACATTAGACGGAACTTTATTTCCACAGGGCATCAATATGGGCGCAGCCTTTAACCGTGAACTGACGCGTCGAGGAGCAGAGATTTCGGCATACGAAACAAAAGCCGGATGCATTCCCTGGACTTATGCACCGGTAGTAGATTTGGGACGTGACCCACGCTGGCCCCGCATGTGGGAGAACTATGGTGAAGACTGCTATGTAAATGCAGAAATGGGAGTAGCTGCCATCCAAGGCTTCCAGGGAAGTGCCCCGAACCACATAGGCCCAAACCATGTAGCCGCCTGCGTAAAACATTATATGGGATATGGAGTTCCGGTTTCCGGTAAGGACCGTACTCCGTCAGCTATTCCACGCACAGATTTACGCGAAAAACATTTCGCTCCGTTCCTTGCAGCCATCAAAGCCGGAGCTCTTTCGCTGATGGTAAACTCGGCTGTAGATAACGGAATGCCTTTCCATGCCAATAAAGAGTTGCTGACTGATTGGCTGAAACGTGACCTGAATTGGGACGGTATGATTGTAACTGACTGGGCCGATATCAATAATCTTTGTGTACGCGACCACATTGCCGCTTCTAAGAAAGAAGCCATCAAAATTGCCATCAATGCCGGTATCGACATGTCAATGGTGCCATACGAAGTCAGCTTCTGCGATTACCTGAAAGAACTGGTTCAAGAAGGTGAAGTACCGATGAGTCGCATTGACGATGCGGTAGCCCGTGTTCTCCGGTTGAAATACCGGTTAGGGCTGTTCGAGAAACCTGACTGGGATATCAAATCTTATGACAAATTCGCTTCGGCCGAGTTTGCCGCCGATGCATTGCAGGCTGCCGAAGAATCAGAAATACTTTTGAAGAACGAAGGGAACATTCTACCTTTAGCCAAAGGAAAGAAAATTCTGCTGGCCGGTCCGAATGCTAATTCCATGCGTTGCCTGAACGGAGGCTGGTCTTACAGTTGGCAAGGACATCGGGCAGACGAATTTGCACAAGCATATAATACCATTTATGAAGCACTTTGCAACAAATATGGAAAGGAAAATATCATTTATGAACCGGGAGTAACCTACGCTCCTTATAAGAATGATAACTGGTGGGAAGAAAATACTCCGGAAATCGAGAAATCGGTTACGGCAGCT
>URWP01000083.1 GCA_900551645.1 uncultured Bacteroides sp. | reverse complement strand
CAGGGAAAGTGTACCGAAACGTCCCAACCGTTGGCTGAGTTTCAGATTAAAATCCGTAAAATTATAACCGGCTATAACCTTCTCACCGGATTTCTTTTTCGAGGCGTTGATGATAGCCAGAGCCGGTACGGAAACCAGTTCCAGCCAGGAACGTCTGAGTGCAACAAACATAGAAGTCTGGTCTTTCACTAATGGACCGGAAAAACTGACATTGGCCGACGTCAGTCCCACCGTAAAGTTTCCATGCCAGTTTTCATAGTCTCCGCTTTTCATGGAAAGGTCTGTCACACTGGAAAGCCTTCCTCCGTAACGTGCCGGGAAAGTACTCTTGTAGAAAGTCAGATGACTGACTGCATCGGCATTAAAAGGAGAAAACAACCCACCCAAGTGATTGGTCTGGTAGACGGGACATCCGTCAACAAGAAACAGATTCTCATCATTTTCGCCTCCCCGGACAAACATACCGGCAAATCCTTCCGTACCGGCAGATACACCGGGTTGAAGTTGAAGCGCCTTGATGACATCCGGTTCACCCAAAAGTGTCGGTACGTTTCGGATAGCGTTATAATCCATTACAGTTATCCCCATTTGCGAGTTCCGGAGCTTATCAATATGAGGGGCAGTCTTGACTACTTCCTGCAAATAAAAATTACGCACTGTATCTTTTGTGACTGAATCCGACAGATTCTCCAATTTATGTCTTGTCAGCTTTTTCCTCTTGATAATCAGTTGATTTCCACGTTTTACAAACATGAGTCCATACCGTTCCAACGCATCTTTCAGAATGGCATCCAACGGTTCGTTTTCATAATCCAAATGAATTTCTTTTCCATTTTCCAAATCGGATTCTTTATAGGCAATCCGGCAACCGGTCTTTTCCTTGATCAGTTCCAAAAATCCGGTAGCATTATACATTCCTTCGATGGAAAATACAGTCTGATTCAAATGTTGGGCATACAAGGTACTTCCTGCCATAAAAGTAAACAGGCATGAGAGTAAAAATTGTTTAGTTTTCATCGTGTCTTCAGTGTTTTATACAAATAGTAATCATTTGGTTGTGACCGGTTCTCCAGGTAAGGCGCTCATCCAATACGCAAAGAGTTTCCAGTACTTCTCTGACGGTAACCGTCGAATCGAATTCAAGGGTATATCTCTCTTCCGAAGTACCTTCCAGCCTGATTGGAATATTGAATCTCCGTTCAAGCGAATTTCTGATTTCCTCTAAAGTAGCGTTCCGGAAATACAAGTAAGGAGGTTTTCTGGTAGAGACGTGTATCTGATGTGTAGCTTTGTCGTAGACGAAATACTCGCCGGGATGCAACACAAGTCGTTCTGGACACGCTGTCGTAGATACTTCGATGATTCCCGTTTGCAGGTAGGCAGTAGCCTGTTTATCTTCCGGATAATCATTCACATTGAATCGGGTGCCCAGTACCCTTGTTGTCAGATTGCTACTTTTCACAATGAAAGGCTTGTCTGAAAGATGGACTACATCGAACCATGCCTCCCCTTTCAGACTAATCTGGCGGATGGTATCATCAAAAGCCTTCTGAAAAACAATTTCGGAAGAAGGGCTCAAACGGACAGTAGAGCCATCCGGTAAAGTGAAGATCTTCATTTCTCCTTTCCCGGTAGTGACTATCTGTGTAAAGGAGTCTTCTCCAAAATCCCATAACCAAACGGAAACAGTCAGTACACAAATCAGAAAAGAAGCGGCATACCCATATCTGAGCCAATGACTCCTTGAACTTCTGAAACCCAACCGACCGGAAATCTGTCCCCATGCATCTTTCATATTCCGACGGCCGGAAACGGTTTCTGTTTCGTTCCAACAATGAAGCAGTGCCTCTTCTTTAAGCGCTGCGTTTTCATCCTCACAAAGCCAATGCTGTATCTTGTTCTCCAAGCTTCGTGGATACCGACGGTTAAAGTATCGTCTGATAATTTCGTGAACGTAATTCATAGGTTTCTTTTTCTACCAAGTACAAAGACAGATGACTACACTCACGTTCACAAGACAAACAATTAACTTATGATAACATACAGAGCCAAAAGATAAGATAGGCAGCAATAGCCTCTCTGATTTCCTTCAATGCCAGACTGACCTGATTCTCCACACTTCTTTTACTTATTCCCAATCTATCGGCAATTTCTTCATTGCTCAATCCTTGCTCCCTGTTCATCCGATAGATACGTTGCCGCTGTTCGGGCATCTCCGAAACTACCATTTCTATCAACAAAGCGATTTCTTTGGCAAAGAACGTATCTTCTACCATATTACCTGTACTGACATCAGCTTGCGCCTCCAGCGGTTCCGATGAAAAGACCATTTCTTTCTTCAGGTAGTTAATGGCCGCATTGCGTGATGAAACGAAGATGTAGTTCTGTAGACTTCGGGTGGCGTCCAGTGTCTTCCGGTTAATCCATAAATTGACAAACACATCTTGTGCCAAATCCTCGGCAATATCATGCTTCTTAATGATTCCTGTAATAAAAGTCACCACTCTTATGTAATAAGCCTGATAGAGTTGTTTGAAGGCATGTTCATTATCCTGCTGTATTTGAAGAATCAGATTATCCATCGGTACCGTAACACATTAATATAAATTCAAATTAAAAAGAATCTTTGAACCGCTTACCCCAATAATTATCTTTTGATACTTTATTGACACGATGCTTCATTATCATCCTTTCCGTAATTCTCGGGTGCAAATTGAAAGTAATCATATCATTCAAGTCAGAATTTTATCAAAGTTAAGATATAATCAAGATATAATATTTCATGAACCTGCGATTTAAGATATTTTACGTTTACCATGAACCTACATATCCTATATTGTAGTTTACATCGATTGTCAGCATCCCCAATAAAATCTTCGCTTTCATAACATCATTCTTTTAATTTCATACTTCTAAAATGAAGATAATAAGCAAATACTACATTGAAAATACCTCCTCATACAAAAAAGTCACATATTGAATCTCCTCATCGGGCATTGAACCTGAAACCAAGTCCCAGCATCAGGTTGTTCGGGTCCTTGAAACGATACAGCTGATAACCCGTATGCAGGAAAAGATACTTCGTAATATTGGTCTTCAGGACAAAAGTCTGGTAGAAAGAATTGTTATCCGCTCCGTGACAAAAGAAATTCTTTCCTATACCCAGATTGATGGAAAAGATGGGCATGACGATTTCGGCACGCAGGGAAAGGCCAGCCGAAAACTGCTCCCGGAAAGGAGGACGATAAAACTGCAGTTCATCCGGGTCGGACGGAAAATAATCGTTGGCCACGTGATTCCCGATATTGGCACTCTCATCGTACTGCATATCCAGCGAAACGCCAGCCCGGAAATACTTGCTGAAGTTATAGAGCGGGTTGAAATTCAATCCTAAAATACCGAAAGACCCTGGAGCCAGTACCGGATTCGAGTCGGCTGGAAAGATTCCCCGTTTCCGGGTAGCACCATACACAATGAGGTCATAACTCACATATCTATGAAAAGTATTTTCCCGTTGCAGACCGGAAGAAAGGATTCTTTCCGGCACACCATTTCCAAAGAAATGCGTAACACCTACAGAGGCCCCGATGGTATTCACCCCGGAATTCGGATAATGGGTATTTCCGTTGGAATAATGCGTGACATCTATCCCTGCCCGCAAATTTGTGTTGGGGGCAAGCTGCCAGTTCAGCATAAAGCCTAAATTGATGTAGGCATTGATTTTCGAACCGACCACCCGATTCCACGGATTAGTCTCTTCATCATATTTCTTCCATCCGAAAGAAGCCCCGAAATTCCATTCATAATCCAGTGAAAGTTTCGGAGTGAGAGCTGCTATCCTGGAAGTTTGGAATACATAGACTGCCAATGGGTTCCCTACCTCCGACGGGCAGAAGAAAGTATTGTAAGCGATACCGATACCTTGTACGGCATACGGATACATCCTACCCATCTTGGTAGAAGGCGAGAACCTGAATCCATATTTCAGATGACCGGAAAGAGTAGCATCTATTCTTTCGCCCGTACTGTTCGCTCCTCTGAAAAACTCATGAGTCGGGAATACGTAGGAGGGACGGAAATCAGTACCAATCATATGGATTACCTTTCTGGAAACAGAATCGGCTTCGGAAGCCGATACATAAACGGCCGATAAAATCAGGGACAAGACAAACAGGTATGTCTTGTGTATCATCGTTTTCATAACGGAAGTGCTACCTCTTTTTAATGTTCAAAGCTATAAGTTCATAGACAAATATAACAGGTTTATGTTTTGCTTCCAACTTTAAATTTAAAGAAATCATGAGATTGATAAACCCTGTTTCCTTTCCGTCCGGTAAGATTTCCTCACTGACGTCCGAAAACGAACGTTTGTTTTGAATCAAACACGAGCATGTTTTCATGCATTCGTCCGTTCGTTTTAATCAAAACATGCTCATGTTTGAAATGTACTCGACTTTCCTGATTAGATAGTGTCAGATTCTATGAATTAGAGTTATCTTTCATACATTATTCAGCCATCTATTTCATGATTTTTCACTTTAATGACACTTCGCTTCGTAACTTTAAGAATTTTCGCTAATATTGCATATCGTATATGCTATCTGTTTATCAAAAGTTTTTTCTGATTTTGTAAACAGTATTTTGAAAGTAAACAACAATCAAACACCCAACAAGATGAAAAAAATAGCATTAATATTAACAGGGCTTGGATTTTGTCTTTTGAGCCAAGCAGAAAAACCAGTAAAAAACTTTTACTTTTCTGGGTATAAGGCCATATTTATTCCATCGGACACATTCCGCATAGAAGTAGGACACCCGGATTTAGGAATTCAGGAATCAAAGGAGGGTACGCTTTCGTTCACGCTCAAGGATGCAAATGGACCAATGCCGAAAGATGTGGTGCGTATCTATACAAACGATGTTAGCCGAATCAGCATGACTTATTCTGAATTATTAGCAGACAAGCCGCTTATAGTAGATTCATTATGTTTGTCAGCAACTGCCGGTTCAAAAGGTATGATAAACGTAAAGGCAAAATATTTGCAAGTATCAGCGGGAGGCGGCAGCCAATTGACCATAAAAGGAGAAACGGATATACTCGACTGCACGACAAAAGGTAACAGCAGCGTCAACACAAATGAACTGAAAGCAAAGAAGAAAAAGTGTAAGGAACTGGGAACTAACTAAAAATCACATCTATAAAAATTCCAGTGTCTGATACCTTCTTCTGTCATACTTTGGTAAAAAAATAAGAGCAAATAACAGTGTTCTCATTTTTTTGTATGCATGCCGCTCTATCGAACAGGAAGGCCGGAATGTCCCGAACATTAAAAAATGACTTGCCCACAAGAAATCAAATACTAAAGTAGCACATTCCCAATGAAATCCGTACATTTGCCGGCAAGTAACCTTTAAGAATAACAAGCATGAATTTCGAAGAACTCATCAATGCCCGGCAGAGTGACCGGAAATACGATAATCAGCCCATAGACCGCTCGCTGCTGAGACTCTGTCTGGAAGCGGCACGTATCGCACCATCGGCCTGTAACTCACAACCCTGGAAATTCGTCGTCGTAGACGACCCCAAACTGCTGGCCGGCATGAAGGAAGCGGCGGCAGGCATGGGCATGAACAAATGGGTAACCGATGTACCGGTCATTGTAGCCGTAGTGCTGGAGAAAATGAACCTCACCGCCCGGATAGGCAGTGTCATAAAGGATAAGGAATACTCCTTGCTGGACGTAGGCATCGCCGTAGAACATTTCTGTCTGCAGGCCACGGAACTGGGGCTGGGTACCTGCATCATCGGCTGGTTCGACGAAAAGAAAGTAAAGAAACTGCTGGACATCCCCAAACGCAGGGTTCCGTTGCTCATCAGTGTAGGTTATCCTGTCTCCGAGCACCGGAAGAAGGTGCGCAAACCGTTGGAAGAAATGAGCAGTTGGAACAAGTATTAAGAACGTTACAAACTATTTAGAGAAACTAAAATAGGTTATCGGAATAAACCTTGGCTGTTTGGAATTGTCAAATGAACAAATGCGGAAAAGAAACGCTACAGGTTCAAATCGGTACCTATGCAATCTGTCTGCCGTTCCCGCACATGTTTAACTCTAAAACAAGAAGACAATGAAAATGACTATGAACCGTTTGTTTGTAACAATGACTTTGGCAGCCTTGCTGTGCAGTGGTAACGTAATGGCCCGTACCCCACAAAAACCGGAAAAGAAAGAACTGACTCCGGCAGAGCGTATGGAAGCTTCTCTGAAAAGACTGGAAAACCGACTCATGCTGGATGAAGAGACTGCCGCCAAGTTTGCTCCGCTTTATAAAGAATATCTGGAAGCATTACGCAATTGCCGTCCGGAATGTCCGAAAGAAAAAGGACAGAAAGAATGTACAGACGCAGAAATTGAAAAACGGCTGGAAGAACACATCGCCTGCGAACGGAAAAGACTGGATGTACAGCAGGAATACCTGAACAAATTCAAGAAGATTCTGAATGCACGCCAGCTACAGGTTGTTATGTCACCTCAAGGAAGAGAAATGAGACATCATAAGATGAAAAATCCGCGTCCGAACTGTCCGGCTCCGGGTCGCGATGGAACATGCCGGACTAATTGCCCTGCCAATACTCCGGCACCTAACAAATAAGAAAATATCCGTACCCTCTGAAAACAAGCGGGGCAACCGTTTTAACCGGCTGCCCCGCTATTTTTCCATACATATTGTCAGTGTCAGGAAATCAACCCAGCAATGTCTGCATGTATTCCTTCATGGCAGGAACCGCGGCCTTCGCTTCTTCATACAAACGATACTGTGCCAATGTACGTACATAGTTGTGTTCCGGATAACGAATCTGATAATACGTATCACCGTTGATGTAATCGGCCAGGAAGCGGACAGCCTGCATGTATGGGAACAGAGTCACCGCATACGGTAACATCTCGATTTCCAACGGAGTCAGGAAAGAAGAAGCCGATTCCAGATAACCTTTTACGAAAGGTTTAAACACTTCGATGTTGAAGTGTACCTTATTCAAGTCAGGCTCGTCTTCAGCACTGGTATTCGCAGCCGAACGGAGGAAATCACCGAAATCAGAGAATACGAAACTTGGCATGACGGTATCCAGGTCGATGACACACAATACTTCGCCTTTTTCGTCGAACAGCATATTGCTCACTTTTGTATCACAATGGCAGATACGTTTCGGCAACTTGCCCTGACGATACAGTTCCTCGGCACAACACATTTCTTCCGCATCTTTCTCGATGGCATCCACCAGCCCCTGTACCTTTCCCAGACGACCGGCCGCATTGGCTGCAACCGCTTCACGCAACTGCTTCAGACGGAACTCCATATTGTGGAAATCAGGAATAGTTTCACCCAACTTCTCCGGAATATCTGCCAGCATAGCTTCAAACTCACCAAACTTCAACCCTACCAGGTAAGAAGATTCCGGTGTAACAGCTTCCAAAGTCTGCGAACGGGGAATAAAGACAGAAACACGCCAATACTTCTCACCATCGAAATAATAGGTCTTCCCTTCTTTAGTAGGAAGGAAACGCAACACTTTACGGTCAATATCGGTTTCACCCCGTGCTTCCAGCTTTTCACGGATATGACGGGTGACACACTCTATGTTATGCTGTAACATATCTACATCCTGGAACACAGCATTGTTGATACACTGTAGGATATAATCGGGTGCAGCGGGGTCTTCTGTTTCAACTTTGAGCGTCTGATTGATAAGTCCGGCACCTAACGGAACAATCTGAGCAACCTTACCGATTTCGGGGAATTGTGCAACAATAGCATCTAATGCAGCCATAGTAAATTTAGTTTTTTAAAGTTAATCAATCTTTTTGCCCAAGTATATTTTATCATAAATCTGTTGATAATCAATCCGAAAATTCCAAAAGGAAACGAACGACCGGGCAAATCATGACAAAGATATAAGAACATTTCAAGAAAAACGGTATTTCGGGCAACTTTTTCTATCATTTTCTTTGACATCCCCCTAAAAGTTTCTAGATTTGCCGCCACAAAAAACGAGATACTTATGAAAACACTGATGATGATTCTTTTCTGCACGCTCATGGCAACAGGCGCGGCCACCGCAGAAACCATACAGCGCCCTGCATCTGAAAACTACCTGAAAGGAGTAAAAGCCTTAAACGAAGGAGATGCTGAAAAAGCATACCGATACCTGAATGCTGAACTGGAACAATACCCTGAAAACGGATATGCGCACTGCTATATGGCACTTATCTGCAATTTTTCGGGAGAAACAAAATTAGCCTTCAAAGCTGTCAGCCGGAGTCTGGAACTGATACCCGAAGCCGATACCGAGTTCCGTTCATTCGCCTATTACACCCGGGGGATGCTACTGAAGAATTATCATCAGTGGGAACTGGCAGAAGCCGATTTTACAGAAGCCATCCGTTCAAACCCAAACGATGTAGAAAACTATACCTGCCGGGCGGAAGTCTTATTGCAGCTTCATGAATACGAAGCAGCTCTAGACGACCTGACTGCAGCACTGAAGCTGGACAGCAAAGCTGATGTAGCCGACCTGATGATGCAACTGATGGAAGAGGCTCCAGATACAGGAATGATTGACCGCATCAGTGCTACCTACGAGATGCTGAACAATCAGGAATTATCCAACTAACACATTATATAAACAAAAAAAGAATGAATCCACCAAAAGGGCATCCGAAAGGGCTTTATCTACTTTTTGTAACTGAGATGTGGGAACGTTTCAGTTATTATGGCATGCGTGCCTTGTTCATGTTGTATATGGTACAGGCATTGCTTTTCGACAAAGAACTGGCATCACAAGTATACGGCAGTTATACCGGACTGGTCTATCTGACGCCACTGATAGGCGGCTACAAAGCCGACCGTTATTGGGGAAACCGACGCTCCATCGTTACAGGAGCGCTTACAATGGCTATCGGACAGTTCCTCCTGTTCCTGAGTGCCTGTTATTACCACGAAGTAGGTTTGGCCAAGTATCTGATGTTCTGCGGACTGGGACTCCTTATTTTGGGTAACGGATTTTTCAAACCCAACATTTCTACCATGGTAGGCCGTCTGTACCGACCGGACGACTCGCGGAAAGATTCAGCCTTTACCATTTTCTACATGGGAGTGAATGTAGGTTCCACCCTCGCCCCGCTCATCTGCGGACTGATAGGGAATACCGGTCATCCCGAAGATTTCAAATGGGGATTTCTGGCTGCCTGCATCGGCATGCTTTTAGGAGCAACGGTATTCCGGATTTTCATGAACCGGTATATCTGTGACCCTGACGGAAATCCGGTAGGAATAGCACCCGACCGCAATCAGAAACCTACGGAAAAGGAGGAAAAGAACTCTTCGAATACCAGACGTCCGGTAATCATGGTAGCCTGTACACTGATACTTACCGTCTTATTCTCAATCAATTGGGGGAATACTTCCAATGGATTCTTTGCCGATGCCGACTGGATAGGTTCACTGATTTATGCTACTGTCATCGTCATGCCAATTGTCATTATCACCGACAAATCATTGACGCGGACAGAACAAGCACGCATCGGAGTCATCTATATCATTGCCTTTTTCGTCATCTTCTTCTGGTCGGCTTACGAACAGGCAGGAGCTTCCCTCACTTTCTTTGCCGACGAGCAGACAGACCGTCGTATCGGTAACTGGGAAATGCCTGCAGCCTATTTCCAGTCATTCAATCCGATTATGATTGTCACTCTGGCCCCCGTTTTTGCTGCTATCTGGTCATTTCTTGGCAAACGCGGCTGGGAACCAAGTTCTCCACGCAAGCAGGCTATCGGCCTGTTACTGCTCTCTTTAGGCTATCTTTACATCGCTTTCGGGGTAAAAGACATCGAACCGGGAGTAAAAGTAAGCATGGCCTGGCTGACAGGCCTCTACCTGATTCATACCATGGGCGAACTGTGTCTGGCTCCTATCGGGCTTTCCCTGGTATACAAACTGTCTCCTGCGCGCTTCTCCTCCTTGCTGATGGGTGTATGGTACCTCAGTACGTCGGCAGCCAACAAGTTCGCCGGATTCCTGAGCGGTTTCTATCCGGAACATGGAGTCAGCAAAAGCTGTCTGGGCTATCAGGTAGAGAATCTCTATGATTTCTTCATGCTGTTTGTCTTCATGAGCGGAGCGGCAGCGGTCATTCTGTTCCTCTTGTCAGGTAAACTCCAGAAGATGATGAAGGGAGTAGAATAAGCCCTTCTCCTATCGACCAAGAAACACAATTGAAAATCAAACCACAAATAGTATGAAAGTAGGAAAATGGATTGGAGGTCTCGTAGGATTCATGACAATGGGACCTCTGGGAGCTTTGGCCGGATTCGCCCTGGGTTCCCTATTGGATAACTCTACGGATATGGCCGCTGAAGACGGTACACAAAATGCCGACCCGTATATGGGGCAACGCAACAGCTTCCTGTTTTCGTTGCTGGTAATGGCTTCGTACATCATACGGGCCGACGGACGCATCATGCACAGCGAAATGGAATTTGTACGCCGCTTCCTGCGTATGAATTTCGGCGAGGCAGCTGTCAGTGAAGGAGAACAGATTCTTTTGAACCTGTTCGAACAACGGAAACAGATGGACAAGAACAACCCGATGGCCTTCCGGAACACCATTCATGAATGCGGAACACAAATTGCTGACAACCTGAGCTACGAAGAACGTATCCAGCTGCTGGATTTTCTGGTAAAGATAGCTCAAAGTGACGGCAATGTATGCACCGAAGAAATCAATGCA
>URWP01000082.1 GCA_900551645.1 uncultured Bacteroides sp. | reverse complement strand
CGGTACTGAATCGCGTGCCGAACGTCCGGTATACAGTTCTGAGGCGTACAGCGAGGTAACGGATGTTGAGCTCAAGCTCTTCAAGAAAGACGGTGGAAACTGGGTGGCTGCAACCGGTGTTACCACAGACCTTACCGAAGGTTGGGCAATCAGCAATTGGGAAACCCAAAGTGCCGTTTCTCCCGGTACAACCGACAACAAGACTACCAAGACCGTCAAGTTGAAGAACCTTGACAAGAACGCAGAGTACAAGTTGGTTGCCTATGGTTACAAAAAAGAGTTGACAACAACTCTTGACTGGACTGCCGCTCTTGCTGTTGCAACTCCTAACGATGGAGAAGATGTTGAAGAAATCTTTGCCGGAGAAAAAGTCTTCAACACTAACGACAAAGGCAAAATCAGCACAACACCTGTTCAGGTAGAAATGCGCCGTGAAGTTGCTGGTGTTCTTGGTTATTTCAAGAATATCCCTGAAAAAGTAGGTGAAGCAATGGTTAAATCTGTTCGCGTGTATGCTTCTTCAAGCAATACTGCCTACAACATTCCGTCACTTGAGTTGCAGAACCAGTGTGGCACTGCCGGTACAGAAAAAGTTACAGTTCTGGATCTTGAAATTCCTACTGACGGTGTAACAGTTGTTGACGGTATCTACAACTGGGCAGGCAAGAATGAAACTAACCTCAAAACAGAGGCTAATTCACTCCTTGGCGGTTGCTTCCTCGTTCCCTTTGCAAAAATGGACGGTAAGGCTACATTTACCATTGCCTTGTGTGATGAAAACGGCAATGACCTGAAAACTTGGACCGGTGTTCTTGATAAAACTCAGGCTGGTGAAGATGATACCAAAGTCTTCAACGTGAACCGCAACTACTTCTACTCATTTGGTAAGAAACTTAAGGCAGATACAACCGATGGACCTGACCCCGAAAATCCCGATCCGGACGAACCTATTGACTTGAGCGTTAACAATGAGATTACAATCATACTGAACAACGCTTGGGGTGTTATTCACAACATGGGTATTGAAGAAGACTAATCAATGAATCAAGTATATTCACCCGATTAAATCCTAACAGCACCCGGAGGCGGCAGACACCGCTTCGGGGTGCTGTTCATAACCAATATGACCGATGATTATTGTATCATCGTTGCAAGAAGCAGCCCGAATGGTCTGCAAAGCTCACGCAGAAAAGTTGTGAGTAGAAAACAGAGAGAATTATACATAGATAAAAATAACATAATTAACCAAGATTGGGCAAAATCAATTGAATGCCCTGACTTGAAGTCGCCCTTGTGCGGCTTACTTAGACCGCATATAACGGTCGTTACTGAGTCTGACTATGGCTCCTCGTGGAAACGTGAATAACCTTTCCCTAATGTCATTGCAAAAGGCTCCACCAAAGAAGATTATAATTTGAAAACAATATACATATATGAACAGAGTATTAACAACGGTGATGCTTGCTGCCGTCATTCTCAGTTCGTGTACTGATAACGAACTTGACTACGGACCACAACCAGAACGACTGAATAGCCGCGCTGCAATTGAGGTGACTGTCCCCGGTGGTCTAATACAGCAAGCCGATGGGACATGGAAGAGTGATAACTGCCGCGTGCCTATTGTTGGACCGGGACGTGTAATCAACGAAATCAATTCCTCTACCGTCAATGTAATCGGCGTTAGCAACGGGGCGTTGGATAACATTGTGGATACCGATATAACCAATGCTTGCAATATTCCTGCGGCTATCAGCGCGGGCGTTGCATACACGCCCATTGTGTCGGTCAAGGACCTTTATCATGTATATGCTTCCGGTCAGAAAGTAGGATTTGTGTATAAGGATACTGAAGCAGGCGGTGCTAAATTGCTTGATCTCAGCCTTCTTAAAGGACTGACATTAGAAACCTATCTTAACGGGCAAAAGCAAGAATCCGTATATACTGCCGATGAAACAACGACACTCAAACTTGATCTGCTGTCGTTCAATGTAGGTAATTCCGTAGCAGACCGTGTACTTTCCTTCAATGCAAGCAAACCATTCAATGAGGTGCGCATGAGTTTCACCGGAGTTGATGCTACCGTTGCATCCAATATAGCTTTGGCTGTGAAATATGCCTTTGTGGGCGAGAACCCAGAAATCCGCGCTACATCCGAGACGCAGTTCAACAGTTATTGGACAGGGGGAACACCGACTATTAGTAAACACAATATCACATCGGCAGACAAGCTCATCGACAACGATTTGACCAATTCCGCACCGTTCACGTCAGAATTATTCATTAGATCCTATGCCCGAATAAATTTGAAGCGTTCGATTTCCGCCGGAACAGAGGTGGGATTTTATTATAGCACCAACAAAGTTCTCGGTCTTGACTTATTCGGCCAAGCCGCCCCCACATTGACCTCTTATGATGCCAACAATAAAGAGGTTGAAGAATCTACACCTGCAACATCTTTATTAAGCCTGAGCTTGATAGGTTTTTCCGGACAGACACTCACCAACATGGTTACAACGCAGGAGTGTTCGCAAATAGAGTTCACACATCCTGCCGGTTTGCTGAATTTAGGTGGTATGAATGTTTATTATGCCTATGTTCGGGAAGGTGTTAGACTTGATCCCTCCAATTATTTCACATTTGGCGATGATGTTACATACAACTATTCATATCGGTTGCCGGAAACAACAGAAGGAAATGTGACCTATACTATATTGTCGGAACCATACGGTTCAAATCCTTCCGTGCAGAATGGGAACATTCTCACTGGCATGAGCCATGATGGTGCTTACCGAGTACAAGCATTTTATACCGCTCCTGATGGTCGGCAACTTAGCCATACGGCTACAATCATGCACAAATCTGTTGGTGAAAATGCCGGATGCAACAAAGCTATTACTGCCGCTTCACATGGCGCATACGCAGTGGAAGCACTCGGATGGAAGGGCTGTCTGCTTTGTCTGTTTAATGGCAGCAACAATATGAATAATGTTGTAGATCAGAACCCGGACAATTATGCGACATCCAATCAACTGGCATCGGTTCTGGAATGGAATCCTGTGGCTGCATTCAAAATGAACACACCGGTATCAGCAGCAGGAAAAATTCGTACCGGGTTTGTGGTACAGGCAAATACAATGTTGCTCGATTTGAGTGCGTTGAGTTTCTTCAAGATAAAACTTTATGACGGCGATAACCTTATCAACAATGATGTGACAACAGGAAATTCAAGCGTACATCTGAGTTTGATAGGCTCTGCCAATGACAAAGTGCGTCTTAGCGTTGAAACAGACCAACCGTTTGACCGGATTGAACTATGGCGCAAAGGTGTAGCGGATGTACTCTCATCCATGCGGATTTACAGCATTTTCTATGAAGATCCGTCATGTGATGAATCCTCCGGCATGGGTGGTTGCATGGAACTAATGACAAATTTGAAAGATGACTTGCAAATAGATTATAACAAGACATTGATTGGTGCAGGACTCCTGTCTGTCGGAAATACGTTCAAAGACTTGGATTATCTACTCGATGGCAGTATGGAAACGGGGGCTTTGCTCAATGACGGAGTTTCTTTGGGAGGCTCAACAATAGCGTTAAAATTTCGGAAGCAAAAAGCCAACCAGTCTATTGGGTTGGTATTTGGCAATATGGGAGATTTACTTTCAGTAAACTTGTCCAAAGTTGGTGAACTGAAGGTTTACAATGGCGATACCCAAGTTGCAAGCACTGCTGATTTCGATATTTTGGGAGCCAGCCTAATTTCACATGGCGGATATACATACATTGAAGTTACTCCCGAACAAGAGTTTGACCGCATTGAGTTCACTGTCGGTGGATTGCAGCTATTGAATACATCCAAAATATGCGGAGTATTCATTCGTCCTGATTCCGACGGTGACGGCATTCCCGACTGCGCTGATACCGATGATGATGGCGACAAACTGGAAATAGAGGATGCAACATTTCATACATGCTACGGCAATGTTTTGAATATTCCGGTCAATGGAACGCCAGAATATTCCGAATTAAGTATTTGGTGTTATAATAGTGAAAATAAAAAAGATATAACCATCAATGCCACCATTTCCGGTGGACAGATTGTTATTCCTGCACGAGCGTTACCGGTCGGTCGTTATACGCTCTATATTTATTCGGCAGACAGCAGTCAACTATTGGCTTATGATGTCAACGCTATCATTCACCCACAGGTGACGACTTGGAAAACCAATGCAGCATCAACAGGTTGGAACGAATGGGAGAATTGGACAGACGGCAGTCCGTGGTCGTGTACCAATGTCATTATTCCGGCAAATGCCAAACAATATCCGGAACTTGCAAGTAATGAAAAGAACTATTGCAGGAACATCCATTTTGAAAGTGGTGCAGAAGTAGTCGGTACACATCATCTCACAATGGGAGGCAAAGTGTTTGTGGATAAAACACTGCAAGGCGGACACTATTATCTACTTTCCGCCCCGTTGCAGGAAATGTACACCGGTGACATGTTCATATCTCCAAATGCAAATTGGGGAAAAGACAAGTATTTTACAGTTTTGTCTGCCGACAACTATAAAGAAATCCGTAACCAACCAATCGTATATCAACATTTCTGGAATGGCGTGGCAATAGAAAAAGATGAAGAGTTAAACGGAACTGATGTCGGAACAGCACGCTGGTCTACGGATTTCAACGCTGTAAACACGAAATATGCAGTAGGACAAGGTTTCTTGTTCAAAGCGGGTTCGTCCAACAATAGGAATAATTATACATTCCGTTTTCCCAAGGAACATTCCCGGTATTTCTATTTCCGTTCCAATGGTACTTCCACTGGAAAATCAGAATCAATAGATAGAACGGTTGCGAATATTGGGCGTTTTGCTATGAGTATCCCTCGGAAAGTTACACTCAATAACCGGGAAGGTGGCAAGACATTCCTTATGGGCAATCCGTTTATGACACATATCAATGTGGCAAAACTGATGGAGGCAAACTCTGAAATTGAAGAAATACGAGTGTGTAGCGGCAGTTCATACAATAAAGATGCTACTATTGAAAGTCAGACCGTTTCAAGCAAGGACAACTCCAATCTACTGGTTGCTCCGATGGAAGCGTTCTTTATTGTAACCAAGGGCGAAACTAAATCACTTGAAATCACATTGAACGAAAATATGCTTATGCAAAAACATAAGGTAACGAAAAAATCAAGGAGATAAATATGAAAAATATTATAAAAATAAGACATCTGATTTACGGTCTGGCGGCAATGCTGGTATATGGATGTTCGGAGAATGACACACCTCCTTTGGAAGAACCCTCTGACAGTAGATATTCCATTGCCATTACTGTAAAAAACAATTCGCTTGCGTCAACGCGCACCGCTGTTGTCGATCCCGGAGAAGATATATATGGCAAACAACACGCAACACGTGTCCAATTGTATATCTATAAGCAGGAAAACGAGGACTATACCTGTGTGGCAAGTGAAGATATAAGTTGGAAACACCTTGACGGGGCAATGACTGGACTGGATACTCGCCAACAGGGATATCGGACTAAGTATCAGGATTACGAGGATGGTACACAATATATGTTTCTTGCAGTGGGTTTTGACGACACGTTTACAGGAACATCAGACAGCCCTACGTTCCAGAATGCAAATTCGGTGGCAGCCTATGGGAATCCCGGAAGCGTTGCAACCATAGGTAAGAAATTGTCAGAAGAGCATTTCAAGTTACAAAATGGTGCAAACATAAACCTGATTGCCCAATCGGAATTGTTTGCCGGAAGCGAAACATTCACCAAGCAACAGCTAAAAGACGGAACAGCATTGTCCCGCCCGATAATCCTATACCGCCGTGTGGCGGGAGTAATGGGCTACTTCAAGAAACTGCCTGCTGAAATAGAAGGGACTAAAGTCGCTTATGTAAAACTCAGACTTTACACACCCCAAAACAAGGAAATATGGTTTTTACCACAAATGCCGATTGGATATGATTCTCCGGATATAGTTCCGGACAATGAATATACGGACTTCATCACATCCGGCAGCAATAATGATGCGGAACGTGTCATCGCAAGTTATGAAGTCAAACCGGAGGATAACGGAGTTTTCTCTCTTTCGGCCTATTTGCTACCTATTGCAGCGGGCATGGAAATAGGACAAAGCACACTGGAACTGGTAATGACCGATTCTAATGGAAATGAGCTTGCGCGGCGCAGGATATTTTATCAGCCTGATAATAAAATATCATCACGCAGTGGTACAGGTATTATTGACACGCCGGAAAACGAAGATGATAGCCAAGCGATGCACTATCCCATACGTGCCAACCATTTTTACCGAATGGGAAAACATAATAAACCGATAGACCTGAGCGGACAGACAAGCGATATATACATCGAAATAGATACCGTGTGGGATGAATATTATGGAGGCGCAATGGATAATGGTAATGTACCTCCCGGTTTGGGCATTGACAAGGAATGGGGTGAACATGACGGAGGAACACTTGGCGGAGATAAAAAATAACCAATTACAACCAGAAAATAAAAACAAGATTATATGAGCAGATTCTCTTTATTATCAAGCATGGCGATAGCATTGGCAGGAGCTTTGTCGTCATGTTCTTCGGAGTCCGATCTGTTACCGGAATCCGAGAAAACATCAACCACTTTTCACATCGGACTCAACACCCTGTCTCGTGCCGCCCAAAGTCTCAATCTTGCCAATTATGACGCAAAAATGTATCTATATGAAGGTCATGACAATGGCGACGGCACAGTCGGCTATTCGCAGGTGCGCGAATTGGAGCTGACAGATAATCACCTTACGGTTGAAGATCTCAATACGAAAACAAGCTACAAAGCTGTTTTTCTCGCAGTTCCAAAAGGTCAAACCCCGAAACTTCCGGACTTATATAGTGCGGATATAGTTCCATCATACAAAGAAGCCACTGCTGGATATATAAATGGCAATGATGATGAAACAGACAAACATATTTTTAGAAGCATTTTAAGTTTTGTCGCT
The DNA here is from genome assembly GCA_900551645.1 of uncultured Bacteroides sp. Classification (GTDB taxonomy): domain Bacteria; phylum Bacteroidota; class Bacteroidia; order Bacteroidales; family Bacteroidaceae; genus Phocaeicola. The sequence continues at coordinate 3,765 of URWP01000082.1, read as the reverse complement.
TCTGCAAATACCGGAACGCAATCCACCGTACTTACAAGGCAGAACGGGGCTTTGGAAGTTAGAATAAAGAACATACCTGATATGCAGTCGGTAAAGCTCCAAGTAAAAGGGCATACGACCATGTATATTCACGATGGCACAGGTGGACAAGTGATTACAGACGGTGAACCCATAGCATTGTCAAAGACGATAACCGATGGACTTGGAGCTTCAGAGGTTAGAGTTAAGATAAATCTTCTACCACAGGAGAATATCGCCGATGCCGCCGGGACAAACAATTATCTTGAGATTACTACCTCAACCGGGACAACAAAATATCCGATAAAGTCCGACCACCCCACGATACCAATATATCCTAACCAGATAACTTGGCTGACACTCGGAAACGGAAGCGGAAACTTTGATGTCAGCTTCAGCGGTAACATCAATATTGAAGATGAAGAATGGGACGGATGGATTGATAATTTTTAAGCAACAGGAGGACAGTTTATGAAAACATCATATATAGGATTATTATTGTGCGCAGCCATTGCGTTTACATCATGCGACAATGATACGGATTCATTGTTGGATAAACCTACAAGCGGTAATGTGGAAGGAAACGTCCCGGAGGGGTATTTCCATGCGACATTCTTTCCTCAACCGGCAGGTTTAGTCGCAAACACCCGTGCTGCGGTTAACGGAAATTCCGAGCAGATACAATCTTTAGTGTGCCTGATCTACCAAAAACAGGAAGACGGAACGTACAGGTATCATACAGAAAAAACGGTATTGAAGTATGAAGGAACTGTAGGAAATATCACACCCCAGATATACGAGTGGCCTCTAAAGCAGGAAATAAACTTTGAACTTCCTAACGGGGATTACAAGGCTGTATTTGTTGGTAATGCCGACAAAAATCTTTTCATGGACCAAAATGACAATGAGATTCTAACCGGATATAATGGAGACTTCGCGTCTGCACGTATCAATATGCCTGAAATGGGACCAAAAGGTTTCAACCAATACAATATGTTCTATCTATGTACGGTTGACTTCAGCCCAGCTAATCCTTCTCCCAACGTATTGATGCAACGTGTGGTTGCAGGAAATGTTTATGGTCGTGACATGATTGATGACAACAAGGCTGTATCCATGTTGGTAGACAATCTTGTCAAGCAAATCCGCGAAAATAATCTCACGACTGATATTGTAAAAGGTCTGCTAAAATCTTCCATACTGGATGCTTTAAGTAAAGCAACCGGGCTTGATGTGATTGCTGGAAGCCTCACAACAATCGTTGACCGTTTGGTAAATATGATATTGGGAGATGTGGTAGAAGCATTAAATGAGCAATTGCTTAAAGAGGTAACAAAACGTCTTGAAGCGGCCTTGAAGGGTGAAGGTGGCGCAGGTAATAGTTTGCTTGGTTTGAACTATATTCTCAACCCGTGGACTACAGTAAATGCTGTTGATGTGACTTATTCGTCCTTACCTAAGAGCATAGATTTTAATCGCATCTGCCGTTCATATTATCCTGAAACGACATGGAAAAACATTCCAGTAACCAAAATTAATAATCTTGGTAAATTGAATGTGCTTAGCCTTTGCGGAGAAGGGAAACTTACGAGAATAGACGTAAATCGTGATAGCGAAAAGTATAAATTATTACTTGCCTCGCTGCTGGAAAAATTGGATGAGCAAGCCCTTAATGGTTTGCTTGTAGATATTCACAAACCTTTGAGTTATCAGATGCAATCCAATTTGCAGTATAGCACTACATTTGAACTTCTGAATCTGACGTTGAGTGACTTCAGCGAAGATCATACAGGAGAACCGCTGGAACTTAACATTGTGCTAAATGATATAGTTAATCTGGAAGAAGTAGTCAAGCAATTATTGGGCGATAATATTCTTTCCGGCATTGTGGGTGGCTTGACCAACCAATTGTTGCAACCACTGCTTGACGCTCTGAACAATGTGGTGATAAAACCGCTAAACATTCGTTTACCGGGATTAAATCTCAATAATATACAATTGGAAGGTTCTTGGGATGCGACCTATGTTTCAGATGGTACGATAGCTCCGTCAGTTACGCAATGAATATTATCAATCATAGATTAATAAAATGAAACATACGCCTGCTGTTATATGTGGGCGTATGCCATTTATAAATGAATATAATGCGTAACTGTCGACATGGAATTTGTCTGCATCCCGAAATCATCCGTAACTACCAGAAAAAGCATGATTCGGAAATGACAGAACTGCGTCGGAAACAATCACAATAGGATTCCGAGAAATAAAGGACTCTTTGTACTTATAGAGGTAAAAAACTTGAAGATACTTTTGCAACATAAGATATTCATAGGATATTTCCTTTTGATGGCAATCATCGGCAGTATGGTTGCTATTGTTCTCCATGAGCGTAACCGGGTGCAGAAGATAGAAGATGAGTCAATCACAATTTTCCAGACACAGCATGACATCAACACTGCCCACCGCTATGTGACCGCATTGGTAACTTACGGTGAATCCGTCTTGGTATGGGATAATGAGGATATTTTGGCTTACCGGAAACGCCATATGCAGACCGATTCCATGCTGCAAGTCTTACGCGTACAATGCGAGGATTTCATACGACCCACTCAGATTGATTCGCTCCGTACATTGTTAGCCGCCAAAGAAGCGCATCTGTTTCAAATCATGGAAGCCTCACGAAAACAAAGGCAGACCGACAGCCTTCTATTCAATCAGAAACTTATCGTAATCACACATACGGCTACAAAGACCGTTATCCGCAAAAAGAAAGGTATCGCCGGACTTTTTGGAGGTAAGGAAACCGTGCAACTACCAATCACGACCCGACAGACTTCTTTGGACAAAAATCTGATTTTACAGATAAACAGGCAACAACGTGTTATAGAAAACTACACGGATAGCCTACGGTTATGCAACAAGGAACTCAACCGTAAACTGCGAATGCTGATTACAAATCTGGATGAGCAGACATGGACTGCCTTCCGAAACAAGGAGGTGCGTCTGAAAGCATCCTATGAGCGGTCAACCGTTATCATTACCGGCTTGATTACATTCTCCGTCGCTCTGCTTGTTGTCTTTTATCTTATCATACAACGGGATATAAAGAAGAAGGTACATGCAAGGAAAGAAAGAGAACGGTTGATAAACGAACTGAATCTGAGCGTTGAACAAAATAATGTTTTGATAGCCTCCCGGAAGAAAGCGGTGCATACCATCACCCATGAACTGCGCACACCGCTGACGGCAATAACAGGTTATGCCGAGCTGTTACAGAAAGAGTGCAACAAGGAGAACAGTGTGCATTTTCTTCAAAACATACAACAATCTTCCGGCCGTATGCGAGATATGCTCAACACTCTGCTTGACTTCTTCCGATTGGACAACGGTAAGGAACAGCCCAAAATGCAACCTTGCCGAATTTCAGCAATCACACAAACGCTTGAAACAGAGTTTATGCCCGTTGCTATGAATAAGGGACTATCCTTGATTGTGAAGAATGAAAGTGATGCCATTATACTGACCGACAAAGAACGAATAATTCAAATCGGGAACAATCTGCTGTCAAACGCCATCAAGTTCACAGAGGTAGGTGGTGTGTCGCTTACTACCGATTATACTGACGGAGTGCTGACACTGATTGTCGAGGACACGGGTACAGGTATGACCAAAGATGAACAAGAATGTGTGTTTGGTGCGTTTGAACGGCTGTCTAACGCCGCAGCCAAAGACGGCTTCGGATTAGGA
>URWP01000081.1 GCA_900551645.1 uncultured Bacteroides sp. | reverse complement strand
CCGGAATACCTTCCATCTTACGGTAAAGGATGGCGCGTTCGTTCATCCATGAATCGAATACAGCACAGATGGCTCCCCAAAGCTGTTCGTAAACATCGTTCGGGAAATCTTTACCAGTCTGTGATTTGACGGCAGCTTTGAAGCGGATTACCAGTTCTTTCAGGTCTTCTACTTCGAGTTCATTATCGAGTTTTACTCCTTTTTTCTTCTTTACATCTTCGATGATAGCTTCGAATGGGTCGATATCATCTTTGTTGGTTGGTTTCATTCCTAAAACCACATCACCGTACATCTGTACGAAACGGCGGTAAGAATCCCATGCAAAGCGTTCGTTTCCAGTCTTCTTTGCCAGGCCTGCAACCACTTCGTCGTTCAATCCCAGATTCAAGATGGTATCCATCATACCCGGCATGGAAGCGCGAGCTCCTGAACGTACAGATACGAGCAGCGGGTTGGTTGGGTCGCCGAAGGTAGATTTCATTAAACCTTCGATTCCTTTTACTGCCTGTTCTACATCGTTTTTCAGCAGATTGACAACATTGTCTTTTCCTTTCTCAAAATATTCGTTACAAACTTCTGTAGTGATGGTAAAACCCGGAGGAACAGGTACGCCGATAAGGTTCATTTCAGCTAGATTTGCTCCTTTGCCGCCAAGAAGATTTCTCATGTCAGCTTTTCCTTCGGCATGTCCGTTGCCGAAAGTGTAGACTCTTTTTCTTTCCATTAGTTTATGAAATTAAGGTTTGATATGTGTTATGTATGTTTCTCACTTTCTTTTTGAAAGGCTATTTAAGTTTAACTGATTGCAAATCTATTGATATTTTATAGACTTTCAAAGTATTTAAACCTATTCTACAACATGTTTTTGCTATGTAGACTTAGCAAAATGAACTATTTTGGAAAACATGGTAGATTGTCGGAAAAAATGATTAACTTTGTCCCAAATTGGATTTATACAAAAGAGACGTGGCAAGAAAGAAAAAAGAACTTCCTTTACTGGAAAAGGTGACAATCACCGATGTGGCCGCAGAGGGTAAGGCCTTGGCCAAAGTAAACGATCTGGTAGTCTTTGTTCCTTATGTGGTTCCAGGCGATGTGGTCGATCTACAGGTGAAGCGAAAGAAAAATCATTATGCCGAGGCAGTGGCTGTGAAGATACATGAACAATCACCGATGCGTGTAGAACCGTTCTGCCAGCATTATGGTGTATGTGGCGGTTGTAAGTGGCAATGTCTGTCATACGAAGACCAGATACGGTACAAGCAGAAGCAGGTATTTGATAACCTGACGCGTATCGGAAAGGTAGAATTGCCGGAATTCAGACCGATACTGGGTTCGGAAAAGACTCGTTTCTATCGGAACAAACTAGAGTTTACATTCTCAAACAAACGTTGGCTGACAGAAGAAGAGGTGAAGGCTGATGTCCAGTATGACCAGATGAATGCGGTAGGTTTCCATATTCCCGGAGCATTTGACAAGGTGTTGGCTATTGAGAAATGCTGGCTTCAGGATGATATTTCGAATCAGATACGGAATGCCATCCGCGATTATGCTTATGAGCATAACTATTCATTTTTCAACCTGCGTACTCAGGAAGGTATGTTGCGGAACATGATGGTCCGCACTTCGTCTACCGGTGAGCTGATGGTATTGCTGCAATGTAAGATTACATCGGATGCCGAAAAGAGACAGATGCTGGAATTGTTGCAATTCGTAGGCGACCGTTTCCCGCAGATTACTTCGTTGTTGTACGTTATCAATAACAAATGTAATGATACGATCGGTGACCTGGAAGTGGAGGTGTTCAAGGGTAATGACCATATCTTTGAAGAAATGGAAGGGCTCCGTTTTAAAGTAGGACCAAAATCGTTTTATCAGACCAATTCGGAACAGGCCTATCAATTATATAAGGTGGCACGTGAATTTGCCGGACTGACTGGTAACGAACTGGTGTACGACTTGTATACTGGTACGGGAACCATCGCCAATTTCGTTTCCCGTCAGGCTAAGAAGGTGATAGGTATTGAGTATGTGCCCGAAGCTATCGAAGATGCAAAAGTGAATTCAGAAATCAACGGTATTGATAATACCTTGTTCTATGCCGGTGACATGAAGGATATCCTGACTCAGGATTTCATTACCGAGCATGGCCGTCCGGATGTTATCATTACCGATCCTCCACGGGCAGGTATGCACAACGATGTGATTGATGTGATTCTTTTTGCGGCTCCGAAGCGCATCGTTTATGTAAGTTGCAATCCGGCCACACAGGCACGTGACCTGGCTTTGCTGGATTCTCAATACAAAATCATGGGAGTACGCCCCGTGGATATGTTCCCGCATACGCATCATGTGGAAAATGTTGTGCTGTTGGAGCGTCGGGACTGATTAACGGAGAGGTTGCCGCAAGATATAAGTTATTATCAATATTTAACTAGAAAGCGTGTCAAGAAAGAATCAACAAGGTAGCGGACGTCCAAGAGCACGGGCCGCTGCCAAATATACCATATATAATGTAACAGAACAGGCGGAGCTGATGGAGTTCCTGATGAAAAAAATGGCCGGGGTCAGCCGTACCCGAGTGAAGGCATTGTTGTCCAACCGGGTAGTTCTGGTAGACAACAATATCCAGACGCAATACAATTATCCGTTGAGACCGGGTATGAAGGTGCAAATCAGTCACGAGAAGCATAAACATGAATTCCGTCATCCATTGTTGAAGATCCTGTACGAGGATGCTTATCTCATCGTTGTGGAAAAGAAAGAGGGGTTGCTTTCTGTAGCGACCGATCATCAGAAGGAACGTACTGCCCAGCATATCTTAAGTGAATACGTAAAACGCCAGCATCGCAACAACCGCATCTTTGTAGTGCATCGGCTGGACCGTGAGACATCGGGTATCATGATGTATGCCAAGGATGAGCAGACACAACATACCTTGCGCGACAACTGGCACGATATCGAGTACGACCGTCGGTATGTCTCTATCGTGATGGGGGATATGGAGAAGGATAATGGAACAGTAGAATCGTGGTTGACGGACCGTAAGCTGTATGTCAGTTCTTCCGACCATGATGATGGGGGTAAGTTCTCGATAACGCATTACCGGACCATCAAGCGTGCCAACGGATATTCACTGGTGGAATTGCAATTGGAAACAGGTCGTAAGAATCAGATTCGTGTGCACATGTCGTCTTTGGGGCATCCGGTAGTAGGAGACCAGCGTTACGGTTGTGAGGTAGACCCGTTGGGACGGTTGGCTCTGCATGCCTTTAAATTATGTTTTTATCATCCGGTAACCGGAGAACAGATGCAGTTTGAGACGCCTTATCCGCCATCGTTCAAGAACCTGATGTTACGTAAATAAATTCTTCGGTAAATTGCCAGCAGGTATCTCCTGACTGGCAATAATTTTATCCATACAAATGCTTTCCTCTGTGCAAACGGAGTATTCGGATTGATGGCTTTCTTTCCGTTCCGGAGGATGATTTTCACTTTCCCGCAAATGTCAGAGATCAGGCAATATTCTCTTCCGGCAATATTCCCATCGCCCATTAAGGTTATGTGTTTGTCTTTTATGGATAGAATACGGTGCAGGACATAACGTCCGTTACTCAAATGGGCCAAAACGATATCACCCACATGAAGGTTATTTACCGGTTCCAGGGTCACACAGTCCCGATCGCCTACAATAAAAGGCAGCATACTGTTCCCTTTGGTCCGTAGGGTGACACAAGTCCCTGATGCCAGTAATTTTTTCACTTCCGGTAACAGGACTTCGTTGGGGAGACTCAGGCGTTGCATGTTCTCTCCTTTCTGACGGTATCGGAACAAAGACAGGCAGCAGCCTTGTCAGGCAGACATTCCAAGTGGTAGATATCTGTACAGGCTGTTAATGCGGCTAAGGTTGCATGGATGCCATCGGCCATCTGGCGTTCCCATCGCATGGCAGAAACGGAAGGTGTGATAGCGGCATATGCCGTAACTCCTTTCAGGTGGGTAATTTCGTTCCGGGGAGCCTGACTTAAGCGGACAATGCCTCCTAATGATGCTTCTTCGTTCTTGTAACAGGGAGTTTTTCCACTCCAAGGGCTTCCGTATACATAGGCTGTTTTCCCGATAATTCTTATGACAGGATTATCGTCGTTCAGAAGCGCGCTTCCTGCTACATGATTCAACCATAAGCGGCTGTGTGTACTTTTCCCGGTTCCGCTTCGTCCAAGGAAAACATATCCCTTTCTGGCATTGACTATAACCGAGGCATGAATAAGAAGAGTGTTACGGGTGGCAGTAGCAAAGGCGTAAAGTAACATCATTGCATTATTGATGGCAAAGATGTGCAGACTCTCGTTGCCGTCGGCAGGAAAGTAAAGGGATGCACTCCGGTAGTCTGTTGTAGTATAGAGATGGTAAGCCTTCTCTTTATTTCCTTGGGAGATGAAGAACATTCGTCCTCCGTCGGTCGTCTCAAACAGTTTCAGGTAGGCGGCATCACAATCGAATTCACCGATGCATTTGTTCGTTTCAGGTTCATAGGAGGTCGGTGCTTCAGTAATCTGGAGAGTAAAGATTGGTTCAACATTTTCTGGATTTTCAATAGAAAAAGGAGCATAATTATCCAGTTTCTTCCACAAAGGAGATTCTGTTGGCAGTTGCAGGCGGAAAATATGTCCGGCTACTTGATAATATTGTATACTGTTCATGCAGATATTCAGTTTATTCTTCCAATAATCCGGCTTTGCTCCATGCGTCTATCAGTTTCTGGGCATCAGCCGATGCTGTGTTTTCATCGACGGTGTAACGTTTCATCAGAAGATCGGTCAACGTCTGCACATCAAAATCCTTTTCTTCTATTTCTTTCCATAGGTAAGCGGCAGATGGATTCAATGAAATGAGTTTGGTGAAATTTATCTGTTCCAATCCTTCGCCGGAAATGATATATTCATTGCCTAATGTCCGTAATACAAATCCTTTCTTGATTCTCATTGTTCTATTTTTTGAGGGAAAACATATATCTTGCTTGTATGCAAATATAGGAAGAAGTCATGAAATTCCATCATCCGTGGAATAAAAACTGTTTGTTGAAATTTGGTATTCGGAAAACTTTTGGCTTATTTTGTCTGGAAATGTTATGGAAAATCATGAAAAGTACAGTCAATAGAATAAGATGGTATGCACGATGGATTTATGAAGCTTCAGAAGGAGTAAAAGGACGCTTAATGACAGGGACAGTATTGGGTATTATACGGGTAGGGCTGGGGCTGGTCTTTATTCTGGCCTCCAAGCATATGGTCGATATAGCTACCGGTGTAAAAGAAGGAAACTTGTGGATTGGAGCTGCTTGGTTGTGTGCGTTGATTTTAGGGGAGATAGCTATCAGTGCATGTAACGGCTATTTGTATGCACAGACAGATATTAGGATGAAAAATGTGTTGCGTGTCAGGATTTTTGCTCATCTGTTAGTCTCACCTTTATACAAACGGGGAGGCTTCCATTCCGGAGATTTGACTTCGCGCTTAGAGGAGGATGTGAGAATTGTCACCTCGAATCTGACCAATTCATTTCCGACATTTGTCATCACATTGGTACAGTTGCTCGGCGCCTTTGGCCTGATGCTGAAGCTGGATAATCGGTTAGCACTGGTTCTGGTAGTAATTTTACCGGTATTTATGCTGTTAGGGAAACTTTTTACACGGAAATTAAGACGGATGACCAGTATGATCCGTGAAAAGGAGAGCAAAGTACAGGCTATGATTCAAGAAGGATTGCAACATAGCGCGAATATGCGGGCTATGGAATGTGAAAATGGAGTTGTCGGCCGTTTATGGAATGAGCAGTCTGACTTGTATACAAGAACCATGAAACGTACTCGGTTTACGATGACTTCCCGAAGTATGTTGGCTTTCGGTTTTTCCGGAGGGTATATGATTGCTTTTGTGTGGGGATGTATGCAGTTGCATCAGGAGGCTATTACTTTCGGTACTATGACCGCTTTCTTACAATTGGTAGGGCAGATTCAGCGTCCGACGGTTGAAATTGCTCAGTTGATACCGGGATTCATTCATGCATCGACCTCCATCGACCGTTTGGCTGAAATGGAGAAATTGGAAGCAGAAAAGAAAGCAGGACAGATATGGATGAAAGGAATACCCGGTATTCGCCTTGAGCACATAGGGTATAGCTATCCGGAAGAAGAGAAAGCTATTTATCGGGATTTCTCCTATTGCTTTGAACCGGGTAGCCGGACGGCTATTTTAGGGCAGACAGGAGCAGGAAAGACTACACTGATCAGGCTGATGTTGGCATTGATAAAGCCGGTACAGGGACGCATGCTATTGTATGACGAATCCGGAGAAACGGAAATATCACCTGAAACTCGTTGTAATTTTGCCTTTGTGCCTCAAGGGAATACTCTTTTGAGTGGAACTATCCGGGATAATTTACGGATGGGAAAGTTTGATGCTACTGAAGAAGAAATGAAAAAGGTACTTCATGTAGCAGCCGCTGAATTTGTCTTTACACTGCCTGATGGATTGGACACTTTATGTGGAGAAAGAGGAACAGGATTAAGCGAAGGACAAGCACAACGGATTGCCATTGCCCGCGGATTGCTTAGGCCGGGTAGTGTATTGCTGTTGGATGAAATCAGTGCTTCGCTGGATAAGGAAACGGAGGCATTGCTTTTTGAAAGATTAGCGGCTTTCTGTACTCGGAAGACCATTATCCTGATTACGCATCGAACGGAGGCTGCCAAATATTGTACCCATATCTTAAAACTTTGACAGCTGAAAATGATTTACTTTAAAAAATTTCATCAGAAAGGTAAACAAAATAGAAGGCATTTCTTACTTTTGTGAAGTTTATAAGAAAAATATTGTAGTTCTTTTTTCAGACAGTAATCGCCTATTTTTATCACATAATATCAGACTATGAAAAATGTATTTTTAGCTACTACAGCTATGCTTTCTCTACTCTCATGCACAGAGGATAGAAAACAGCCGAATATCGTTTTTATTCTGGCTGACGATATGGGGTATGGTGATGTATCTTATTTCGACAACAATTCTAAATTGAAGACTGAAAACCTTGATCGGATGGCTCAGGAAGGAGTCGTATTTACAGATGCGCACTCCAGTTCTTCGGTCAGTACTCCGACCCGTTACGGTATTCTGACTGGAAGATACAACTGGCGCTCTACCTTGAAAGACAATGTATTGTATGGTTATGACAAGGCATTGATTCCGGCTGACAGGGAAACTATGGCATCGATGCTTCGTAAACAAGGTTATACTACAGCCGGTATCGGAAAATGGCATTTGGGTTGGGATTGGAACAATATCGATGCCGGAAAGGATAAAGTAGATTTCAGCAAGCCGGTAGAGAATGGACCGACAACCCGCGGTTTTGATTATTTCTATGGATTCTGCGGTTCATTGGATATGGCTCCGTATGTTTATATAGAGAATGATATGCCTACGTCGCTTCCGGACAGGGAAACGGTGAACGAGGGGAAATACAGCTGGTGGCGCAAGGGGCCTACTGGAGCCGATTTCGTCCATGAGCAGGTACTTCCGAACCTGGTAGACAGGGCTTGTAATTATATTAGGGAAAAAGCAAAGGCTGATCAGCCTTATTTTCTGTACTTGCCTTTACCGGCCCCTCATACTCCCATATTGCCGACTGAAGAATTCCGGGGTAAATCCGGAATCGGCGAATACGGTGACTTTGTGCTGATGGTAGATGCTATGGTAGGGAAGGTCTTACAGGCAATTAAGGAGTCTGGAGGAGATGAAAATACCATTGTGGTATTTACAACAGACAACGGATGTAGTCCGTCTGCCGGTATCAAGGAAATGGAGGCTCAGGGACATCGGCCGAACTCCATTTACCGGGGGCATAAGGCTGATTTATTCGATGGAGGACATCGTATTCCGTGTATTCTGCGCTGGCCGAAGGGTGCGAAACCGCATGAAGTGAAGCAAACGGTCTGCCTGACGGACTTTTATGCTACATTTGCGGCTATCAACGGATACAAGCTGATGGACTCTGAAGGAGAAGACAGTTATAATTTGCTTCCGGCAATTGTCTCGGAAACGGAAATAGACCCGATACGTGAGGCGACAGTACATCATTCCATCGACGGTCAGTTTACTATCCGCCAAGGTGACTGGAAATTGTTGCTCTCTGCCAGTTCCGGTGGCTGGAGTGCTCCGATGCCTACTGATACATTGGCATTGGATTCATTACCTCCGGTACAACTTTATAATATGAAGGAAGACCCGTCTGAGACAACAAATGTAGAAGCGGAACATCCTGAAATTGTTTCCCGTCTGCGTGCTTTGATGGCCAAGTATGTCAGGGATGGAAGAAGTACACCAGGAACTCCTCAGAAGAATGATGGTGAATATCCATGGAAACAGTTGGATTGGATGGAAGAATAAAAGGAAATCTTGATATTAGAGAAACTCCCTCAAAAGTCTGATATGTAGAATGACTTTTGAGGGAGTCTTTATTTGTTGATTTAAAACAATCAGTTCCTTTTTAACCGTTGTATTCGTCCATGTAATACAAGTATGGAAGTGCATTCTGTTCATAGTCGAAGATTTCTTCCGGCTTGAAGAAACGGTTGATCTCTACCAATGCATTTTCCGGAGAGTCAGAAGTATGGACAATGTTTTCCTGCGGACTCATGGCGAAGTCACCACGGATAGTACCCGGAGCTGCAACACGTCCGTTTGTAACACCGGTCATGGCACGCACTACCTGTACAGCATCTACACCTTCGTAGCAGCAGGCAATGACAGGAGCGGCCATCATGGAATTCTTGATACGTTGGAAAGCAGGTATAGCACTCAGATGTGCATAGTGTTCATTCAGGATTTCATCAGTCAACTGTATCATTTTGATACCGGCCAGGCGAAGGCCTTTGCGTTCGAAACGGGTAAGGATTTGTCCAATCAGCCCACGTTGTACAGTGCTGGGCTTTAAAAGTACGAGGGTTTTTTCACGGCTCATAGTTTGTCTTTTTTTAGTGTTTAACAAAGTTTATTTTTTCTGCTTCCAAAATTACGGTTTTATTTGAACAATACCACCAAAAATCTCTCTTTTTTCTATTCACCCCATCTTTTTTTTATTATCTAAAATCAGTCTATATAAGCAGTTTCTGAGGAAAAACAGAGGTAAGTGTTTAATTCTTTCTTTTCTACTTTTTATATATTTGCTAGAAAAAGGTAGGAATAAACTGAAAAGAGATATAAATATGTTGCGTAAAATTAGAGTGACGTTGGCCGTTGTCTTTTATACATTGGTCACGCTTCTGTTCTTGGATTTTACAGGGACAGTTCATATTTGGTTTGGCTGGATGGCTAAAATCCAGTTTTTACCGGCGGTGTTGGCTTTGAATGTCGGGGTTATAGTGGCATTGGTGGTGTTGACACTGTTGTTGGGACGAGTGTATTGTTCTGTCATTTGTCCATTGGGAGTTTTTCAGGACATTATTTCGTGGATAAGTTCCAAGCGGAAAAAGAAGAAGTTCCGTTTTTCTTATTCCCGTCCGCTTACTGCTCTGCGGTGGGGTATGTTACTTCTTTTTGTTGTAGCCTTAGTGGCAGGCTTTGTTCCACTGGCTGCTCTTATAGCGCCTTACAGTTCGTACGGCCGTATTGCTTCTACTTTGTTTGCGCCGGTCTATCAGTGGGGCAATAATTTGCTGGCATATTGGGCAGAACGGGCAGATAGCTATGCGTTTTATGAAACAGAGGTATGGATGAAAGGATTGTCTACGCTGGTTGTGGCGGTGATAACGGTGGTCATACTTTTCATATTGTCGTGGAAACACGGACGTACATATTGTAATACCATCTGTCCGGTAGGAACCGTTCTGGGATTCTTGTCAAAATATTCTATATTCCGACCGGTCATTGATACATCGAAATGTAAGAACTGTCAGTTGTGTGCCAGGAAGTGTAAGGCAGCTTGTATCAATCTGGAAAAGCATGAAATAGATTATAGCCGTTGTGTAGCTTGTATGGATTGTATCAGTACGTGCAAGCATGGGGCGCTGCATTACGAAAACCGTTTCAAGCAGAAAGAAGGAAAAGAACATGAGATTCCAGTACAACCGGATAATTCCCGCCGTAGTTTCCTGACCCTTGCCGCTACGGTAACGGTAGGTGCTACCCTGAAGGCCCAGGAGAAGAAAGTAGACGGTGGGCTGGCTACCATTCTCGATAAACAGATACCGAACCGGCAGACGAAAATCTTGCCGCCGGGAGCCCAAAGCGCCAAACATTTTACCCAGCATTGTACAGCCTGTCAGTTGTGTGTATCGGCTTGTCCGAACCAGGTGCTTCGTCCTTCTACAGATTTGAAGACATTCATGCAGCCGGAGATGTCATACGAGCGGGGTTATTGCCGTCCGGAGTGTAGCAAATGTGCCGAGGTCTGTCCTACAGATGCTATTCACTTGGCTTCCTTGGCAGATAAATCCTCGACTCAAATCGGTCATGCCGTTTTTCTGTATGACAATTGTGTAGCGGTCAAGGATAAGGTATCGTGTGGTAACTGTGCACGCCATTGTCCGACAGGAGCTATCCAGATGATACCTAGTATAGAAGGAGATCCGGATTCTCCGAAAATACCGGCAGTGAACGTGGAGCGTTGTATCGGTTGTGGAGCATGCGAAAACCTGTGTCCGGCTCGTCCGTTCAGTGCCATTTATGTAGAAGGACATGAAAGACAACGTTTAATCTGATGCCGTGAACGGCTTAAAATTACTTTATATATGGAGGATAATAAAAAAATGAACCGGAGGGATTTCCTGAAGATTGTAGGAATCAGTACAGCTACCGTTGGAGGACTGTTCTATGGTTGTGACGATAAGAAACAGACCACTGGTGCTGCTGTTGATCCGAATGCTCCGGTTCCCACTGATAAGATGACTTACCGCACTTCGGATAAAGGAGAAAAAATATCTTT
>URWP01000080.1 GCA_900551645.1 uncultured Bacteroides sp. | reverse complement strand
CTGCCGAAATATAAGGGAAACTCATAACAATATGTGTTTAACGAATGGGTTAGTATTAGTTTATATTATAAATGTCTCTCTAAATAAAAAATGATTACTGTGTCAATCATATTTCCGGTTAAATATTTCCGAATACAGGAAAGCCCTGCGTGCATCTTCCCGACTTCGGAAACGGACAGTTCCTCCAGAAGTTTCCGATTCAGAAGGAACATTTGTAGGAGCCTTTCTCTCTGGTTCCGAAACAGGACGCGTTGATTTCCGTTTCAAAGCAGCTTTATAAAAGGAATCAGGCTTAAACATCCCCGGATCGTTTACCGGAACAACTGTTTCAGACATCTTCTCCTCTTCTTTCAGTATAACAGCCGGACGAATTGGCCGTTTCTGCCGAAGTTTCTTATCTTTTGACTGATTTTTAGTCGCTTTCTGATAAAGAAGCAATCCCATGACAGCTATAAAAACCAAAATCTCCACTGCATCCATAAGGTTTTGTGTTAAGGTTCTGTCAAATATACGAATAAATTTTATATATCCTACCGATTTGATGGAAGTTAACCCAAAAACAGATATCTTTGCAGCCGAAAACCGTTTAACAAACTTTCATTTATGACAAAAGAAACTACAGGAGCAGACTTTAAATCTGCAACTGAACATGAGAACAAGAAACTGTTCATCGAAACCTATGGATGCCAGATGAATGTAGCCGACAGTGAAGTGATTGCATCCATTATGCAGATGGCCGGATACACCCCGTGCGAAACATTAGAAGAAGCTGATGCAGTATTTATGAACACCTGTTCTATCCGCGACAATGCAGAACAGAAAATTCTGAACCGGCTGGAATTCTTCCATTCTCTACGTAAAAAACGTAAAAATTTGATCGTAGGTGTACTGGGCTGTATGGCAGAACGAGTAAAAAATGACTTGATTGAACATCATCATGTTGATTTAGTAGCAGGACCGGATGCATATCTTACGTTACCAAAACTTATCGCATCGGTAGAAGCCGGCGAGAAGGCCATAAACGTAGAACTTTCCACCACTGAAACCTATCGTGATGTCATTCCATCGCGTATTTGCGGCAACCACATCTCCGGATTTGTTTCCATCATGCGTGGCTGCAACAATTTCTGCCATTACTGTATCGTTCCTTATACCCGTGGACGAGAGCGAAGCCGAGATGTAGAAAGTATCTTGAATGAAGTGCGTGACCTCCAACAAAAAGGTTACAAAGAAGTGACTTTACTGGGACAGAACGTCAACTCCTACCGTTTTGAGAAAGATGGTACTGTAGTCACTTTCCCGATGTTGCTGCGCACAGTAGCTGAAGCTGTACCCGATATGCGTGTCCGTTTCACGACTTCCCATCCGAAAGATATGAGTGACGAAACCCTACATGTCATTGCCGAAATACCGAACGTATGTAAGCACATCCATCTGCCGGTACAAAGTGGAAGTTCACGCATCCTGAAACTGATGAATCGGAAATACACCCGTGAATGGTATCTGGAACGGGTAGAAGCCATCCGCCGCATCATTCCAGATTGTGGACTGAGTACCGACATCTTCTCCGGCTTCCACAGTGAAACGGAAGAAGACCACCAGCTGTCACTTTCATTGATGCGTATCTGCGCCTACGACTCAGCTTTCATGTTTAAATACTCGGAACGACCGGGTACTTATGCATCCAAGCACTTGCCGGATGACATTCCGGAAGAGGTAAAAATCCGCCGATTGAACGAATTGATAGAATTACAGAACCAGCTTTCGGCTGAAAGCAATGCCAAAGATGTAGGAAAAACATTCGAAGTTCTGGTAGAAGGCGTTTCAAAACGTTCGAAAGACCAACTGTTCGGCCGTACGGAACAGAACAAGGTTGTCGTGTTCGACCGGAATAACCACCGGATAGGCGACCGTGTAAATGTACGTATCACCGAATCCAGTTCCGCTACTCTTAAAGGTATTGAAGTAACTGACGAACCAGCCGGGTAACCTCACATAACTATCCGTATAAGACATATAATCCCCTTACCGGAGCCTTCTGAGAAGAAACCGATAAGGGGATTTTTTCGTTTCATCTATCAAAAAAGAAACTGATTAACCTTCACCTCTACGCCGTTCCGGCATAATTACCCACAGAATCAGATAGACAATACCACCTGAAAAAGCAGTAAAGAAAGTAGCCAGCACATACAGGATACGCACTAAAGTTACATCCCAGCCAAAATAATCGGCTATACCGGAACAGACTCCTGCAATCATTCGGTTATTCGAACGGGTCAATTGTTTTTTTTCCATCATTCATTGTATTAGTAGAAAGCAAAGGTAGGAAAAACTTTGAAAACATCTTCATACTCTTAAAAACTTTTAAAGAAAGTCTGTTGATAATCATTTTATTTGTTATTTTGCAAGAAATTAGGGAATAAAGTGAACATACTACATATAGATACATGCCCGCTTTGTGGGAAAAATCATTTTGTCAAGGAAATGACGTGTACAGACCATTATGCAACGGGAGAAAGTTTCGATTTATACCGTTGTCAGGACTGTGGCTTCCTGTTTACCCAGGGAGTTCCCATCGAAGCGAAAATAGGTCGTTATTACGAAAGCCCCGATTACATTTCGCACAGTGATACGAATAAGGGACTGATGAACCGCATCTATCATTGGGTGCGCCGGTATATGCTCGGACGGAAAGCACGGCTCATCCGGCATAGCAGCCGGTTGAATAAAGGCGCTTTACTCGACATCGGCACCGGCACCGGATATTTCAGCCATTTCATGCAGCAGAAAGGATGGAACGTATCGGCCATTGAAAAGAGTCCGCAGGCACGTGAATTCGCCCGTGAACATTTTGCACTGGATGTCAAGGCTCCGGAGGAACTGACCGGATTGTCCGATACTTCTTTTGATGTTATAACCCTGTGGCATGTCATGGAACATCTGGAACATTTGAACGAGACATGGGAAATTCTGCACCGAATTCTGAAAGAACGGGGAATATTAATCATCGCAGTTCCCAATCCTACTTCATACGATGCCCAGAAATACCGGGAAATGTGGGGTGCATACGATGTTCCCCGCCATTTATGGCATTTCTCTCCCTCCATCATCCAACAGTTTGGAGCCAAACATGGATTCATTCTGGCAGAACAGCATCCCATGCCGTTCGATGCCTTTTATGTATCCATCCTAAGTGAAAAATACAAAAAAAACAAGATGCCTTTCCTGAAAGGAATGCTGAACGGGATGCGTGCCTGGTTTGCATCGGCAGCAAACAAAGAACGTAGCAGTTCTATGATTTATGTTTTTAGAAAGAAACAAGTATGAAAAGGAAATCACGTTCTTTTTTCAATATGCAATTCATCACAGCCAGTATCAGTACCATGCTGGTACTTCTGCTGTTAGGGTTGGTAGTCTTCTTTGTGCTGACAGCCAACAACCTGTCTGTCTATGTACGCGAGAATATCGCCGTATCGGTTCAGCTGAGCGATGACATGCCGGAAAGAGACATCCTGCAATATCAGCAACAACTGAATAAAGCACCCTATGTCAAGGAAACAACTTACATTTCCAAGACACAGGCTCTTCGCGAACAGACCGAGGCCATGGGAACAGACCCAGCAGAATTCATCGGACACAACCCTTTCAATGCCTCCATCGAGATTAAGCTGAATTCGGTCTATGCCAATTCGGACAGCATCCAATGGATACAGGATGAACTGCTCAGCAACAAGAATATCCTAGAAGTAAACTACCCTCAGGAACTGATGGATTCCGTCAACCGAAACCTTCAGAAAATCAGCTTGGTATTACTGGGATTGGCCGGACTGCTGACACTGATATCCTTCGCGCTCATCAACAATACAATCCGACTGACCATTTACTCCAAACGCTTCCTGATACATACCATGAAACTGGTAGGAGCCAGCTGGTCATTCATCCGCCGTCCGTTTCTATGGCAGAATATCTGGATAGGTATCTTTGCAGCTATCCTGGCAGATGCATTGCTGATCGGCATGAGTTATCTACTCATCCGCTATGAGCCAGACCTGCTGACAGTCATTACTCCTACCGTTGTCCTGATTATGGATGGAGCGGTTTTCATCTTCGGAGTTATCATCACGACTGTATGTGCATGGATTTCCATCAACAAATTCCTACGCATGAAAGCCGGTGAACTTTATTACATGTAAAAACATCAAACAAACAACTATTATGGATAGAAAAAGCTTTGCTTTCGACAAGAAAAACTTTATCCTTTTAGGGATAGGTATGGTTATCATTATCATCGGCTTTCTGCTGATGTCAGGCCCCGGTTCCACTGAAACAGCCTTTGAGCCCGATATTTTCAGTGCGAGACGAATCAAAATAGCCCCAGCTGTATGTTTCTTCGGATTCATCTTCATGATTTATGGTATCCTACGCAAACCAACAGACTCCCCATCCGACCAAACAGATAATTCTACAGATATTACAGAAAAATAACATTAACAAAAAAATTAAAGAATTGCAATGAGCTGGTTTGAAGCATTGGTATTGGGTATTCTGCAGGGACTGACGGAATACCTTCCTGTGAGTAGTAGCGGCCACCTGACCATCGGGTCGGCTTTATTCGGTATTGAAGGAGAAGACAACCTGACATTTACCATCGTAGTACATGTAGCTACCGTTTTGAGTACACTGGTCATTCTTTGGAAAGAAATCGACTGGATTTTCCGTGGACTCTTCAAATTCCAGATGAACGCCGAAACCAAATACGTAATCAACATTATCATCTCCATGATTCCAATCGGAATTGTAGGAGTATTCTTTAAAGATACGGTAGAAGAGATTTTCGGATCCGGCCTGCTGATAGTAGGTATCATGCTGCTGGTTACAGCGGCTCTGCTGACTTTCTCCTATTATGCCAAACCGCGTATCAAAGAGAATATCAGCCTGAAGGATGCTTTCATCATCGGTATCGCCCAGGCATGTGCTGTCATGCCGGGACTTTCACGTTCAGGTACTACCATTGCCACCGGTCTGATGCTGGGCGACAAGAAAGAGAAACTGGCACAGTTCTCATTTCTGATGGTCATTCCTCCCATCTTGGGAGAAGCTTTGCTGGACGGCATGAAAATCATCGAAGGAGCCTCAGAAAGTGGTGCGGAAGTATCACTGACCGCATTGATAGTCGGCTTCTTAGGAGCCTTCATATCCGGATGCATCGCCTGCAAATGGATGATCAATATTGTCAAGAAAGGAAAACTGGTCTATTTCGGTATCTACTGTGCCATCGTCGGAGTAGCTACCATCATTTATAGCCTGATAGGATAAACTGTAACTCATGAATTTTAAGGAAGGAGAGATTTTGTATTTCGACAAGCCGTTACGATGGACATCGTTCGCGGTTGTCAACAAGATAAGATACCACATCAGCCGCAAGCTGGGAGTCAAGAAAATAAAGGTAGGACATACCGGCACCCTCGATCCGCTGGCTACCGGCGTAATGATTATCTGCACCGGAAAAGCCACCAAACGGATTGAGGAATTCCAGTACCACACCAAGGAGTACATCGCTACCCTCCAGTTGGGAGCCACTACTCCCTCATACGATTTGGAAAAGGAAATCGACGCGACCTACCCTACTGAACACATCACCCGTGAACTGGTAGAGGAGACATTGAAACGGTTTGTAGGAACCATTGAACAAGTTCCCCCGGCTTTCTCGGCCTGCAAGATAGACGGAAAACGGGCATACGATCTGGCACGAAAAGGCGACGACGTACCTCTGAAGGCCAAGACACTGGTCATCGACGAAATCGAACTGTTGGACTATAACCTGCCGGAAATCCGAATACGGGTAGTCTGCAGCAAAGGAACCTATATCCGTGCCCTGGCACGCGACATCGGCGAAGCATTGGACAGCGGAGCCCACCTGACCGGCCTCATCCGTACCCGTGTAGGCGAGGTAAAGCTGGAAAACTGCATGAAGGTAGAAGATTTCGAAGCCTGGCTGGATAAACAAGAAATTGAAGTTACTAACGAATAAGGAAAGAAAGGAAGAAGATGAAACTGTCACAATTCAAATTCAAATTGCCGGAAGAAAAGATTGCCCTTTATCCGGCCAAGTACAGAGATGAGTCTCGTCTGATGGTCGTTCATAAAGACAGCGGCCAGTTGGAACACGTCGTATTCAAGGATATCCTGAATTATTTCGACGACAAGGATGTGTTTATCTTTAACGATACCAAAGTATTTCCTGCCCGCCTGTACGGAAACAAGGAAAAAACCGGTGCCCGCATCGAAGTATTCCTGCTCCGCGAGCTGAACGAAGAACTCCGCCTGTGGGATGTTCTGGTAGACCCGGCACGTAAAATCCGTATCGGCAACAAACTCTACTTCGGCGACGACGATTCGATGGTGGCCGAAGTCATTGACAATACCACTTCACGAGGCCGTACTCTGCGCTTCCTCTATGATGGTCCGCACGATGAGTTCAAAAAAGCCTTGTATGCTTTAGGCCAACCGCCATTGCCCCCATTCATCCGTCGCGCAGCCGAACCGGAAGACGAGGAACGCTTCCAGACCATCTTCGCCAAGAACGAAGGAGCCGTTACTGTACCGGCAGCCGGACTGCACTTCAGCCGGGAGCTGATGAAACGCATGGAAATCAAGGGTATCGATTTTGCCTTCATCACCATGCACGCCGGCCTGGGTAATTTCCGAGACATCGATGTGGAAGACCTGACCAAACACAAGATGGATTCCGAACAGATGTTTGTCAATGCGGAGGCCTGCCGTATCGTAAACGAGGCCAAAGATCGCGGTAACCGGGTCTGTGCGGTAGGTACTACTGTAATGCGCACCATCGAAACGGCTGTTGGTACCGACGGACACCTGAAGGAATATGAAGGCTGGACCAACAAATTCATCTTCCCTCCGTATGACTTCTCGGTAGCCAATGCCATGGTCAGCAACTTCCACATGCCGCTTTCTACTATGCTGATGCTGGTATGCTCTTACGGAGGTTACGAACTGATTATGGATGCCTACAATGTGGCTTTGAAAGAAGGTTACCGCTTCGGAACATACGGCGATGCCATGCTGATTCTGGACAAATAACGAAAAGAGTATCATGGCAAACGTATACCTCGGCCTGGGAACCAACCTGGGCAATAAGACCGAAAATTTACGTACTGCTGTCGATAGAATCAATGAGAAGATAGGGGAAATCACTTCCCTATCTTCTTTTTTTGAAACAGCCCCCTGGGGATTCCAGTCCGACAACAGTTTCCTGAACGCGGCTCTCTGCGTACGGACTTCGCTTTCTCCGCTGGAAGTATTATCTCTCACACAAGACATCGAACGCAGTTTGGGAAGGCTCCATAAGTCTGTAAACGGAATCTACAGCGACCGCATCATCGACATCGACCTGCTGCTCTACGATGACCTGATACTGTCCGATGACAAGTTGTTCCTTCCTCATCCACTGATGACCGAACGCGATTTCGTACTCCTGCCGCTGGCAGAAATCGCAGCCAATGTGATACATCCGGTGCTACACCGGACCATCGGTGAACTGGCTGAGAAGTTTCTGTAACCATCCTCTTTTCAACCGGAAAACCATCAGATTCCGGTTCAAACACACCTTGAGCAAAAAACGTCCTCATGTTTGAAATAAAACGTCCGTTCGTTTTCATCAAGACACCTAGACGTTCTTATGAAAACGAACGGACGTATTTTTTATCTCTCCATTATTTCGTATCTTCGCCTCAAAACTGAAAAACATCATCTATGAAACGCAACATCTTTCTTCTGTCTATGCTATGGCTGTTCGGCTGCCTGTTCACCTGGAGTCAGCCCCGTGTGTACGAAATGTCCAACTTCGGAATTATTCCCGGCAAAAAGACAAACCTTTCCGGAAAAATGGAGAAAGCCCTCCAGAAAATCCGAAAACAAACCTCCGAAAACGATAGCATCGTACTCCGTTTCGAGCCGGGTACCTATCATTTTCACCCCAAAGGCGCGGCCATCCGCGAATATTATGTTTCCAACCATGACCAGGTAGCCTCCAAATCCATCGGACTGGCACTCGATGAGTTCCATTCCCTGACGCTCGAAGGAAACGGTGCCCAGTTCATTTTCCACGGCCGCATGCTGCCGCTGGCTCTGACACACAGCCGCAACTGTACACTGAAAGACTTCAGTATTGACCATGCTAACCCACAGATAGCCCAGGCAGAGATTGTCAGCAACGACCCGGAACAGGGAATCACTTTCCGGGTAGCTCCATGGGTGAACTACCGCATTACCCAGGATTCGCTGTTCGAAACCTACGGAGAAGGCTGGGCACTCCGCCAGAGCGCAGGTATCACCTTCGAAAAAGAAACCCGACGGGTATGCTACAACACCAGCGACATCGGTGTCCCGACCAAAGGCATTACGGAAATCGAGCCGGGACTGCTCCGTGCTCCCCGCTGGAAAGACAAACGACTTACTCCGGGCACTGTCATGGCCCTGCGTACCTGGGAACGCCCTACTCCCGGTATCTTTTTATCTCATAACACACAGACTACCCTGAAAAACGTAACCGTACATTATGCCGAAGGAATGGGACTGCTGGCACAACTCTGCGAAGATATCACGCTGGACGGTTTCAATGTTTGCCTGAAAGGAAAGGATGACCCGCGTTATTTCACCACCCAGGCCGACGCGACCCACTTCTCACAATGCAAGGGGAAAATCACGTCCGTCAACGGCCTGTATGAAAACATGATGGACGATGCCATCAACGTACACGGTACCTACCTGAAGATTCTGGAACGGATAGACAACCATACCGTACGCGGACGCTACATGCACGACCAGGCTTGGGGATTCGACTGGGGCTTTGCCGGCGACAGTGTGAAGTTCATCCGGACCCGAACCATGGATATGGAAAAAGAAGTCTATACCATTGCCGAAATACGCCCACATGACAAGCCACAAATAACAGGAGCAAGAGAGTTCGTCATTACATTCAAGGAAGAGCTTTCGCCTTCCATTACTCCCGAAGCCTCTTACGGTATCGAGAACCTGACCTGGACGCCCGAAGTCTATTTTGCCCACAACACCGTCCGCCACAACCGTGCACGGGGCTCGCTCTTCAGTACTCCGAAACGTACAGTAGTAGAAGAAAACCTGTTCGACCATACATCAGGAACCGCCATCCTGCTTTGCGGCGACTGCAACGGCTGGTTCGAGACCGGTGCCTGTCACGATGTACTCATCCGCAAGAACAAATTCATCAATGCCCTGACCAACCTATTCCAGTTTACCAATGCGGTCATCTCCATTTATCCGGAAATTCCTGACCTTAACGGACAGACAACGTATTTCCACGGAGGGAAACCAGGAGCGATACAGATTGTCGACAATGAATTCGACACCTTCGACGCGCCGATTCTTTATGCCAAATCAGTAGACGGACTGGTGTTCAGACAAAACATTATCCGGACCAATACAGATTATCCGCCGTTCCACTGGACCCACAACCGCTTCCTGCTGGAACGGGTAAACCGGGTAGAAATAAGCGAATAGAAATTAGATATCAACCCTAAATAAACCTATGATGAGAACACTCATTACTTCCTTATTCTTATTGAGTTCTTGTCTGCTGGCTTTTGCTCAAACCAAAGAACGTGGTCTGTTCATCGAGTTGAATGGCGGATATGGACAGACCGAAAGGTACGACAATACACATGATGGATATGCTTTCCTGTCACCCGCTATCGGCTATCAGTTCAACAGCCGATGGGCAGCCGGAATAAAGACACGTTTCGAATTAGCCGCCGACAAGTTCAAAACGTTCGGAGCTTACGGACAGTATGCCTTCTGGCAGACAAACCGTATAAAGTTATTTGGTGAAGCTGCCGCTACAGTATCAGTATGTAGCGGTAAGGACGGAGGTAATGATAATTACAGTGAAGCCGGATTGTCGGTAGGGGCGGCTTACTCACTTGGAAGGCACTGTAATATTCTTCTGCGTTACCTTCACATAGGCTACAGCGACGCATATCACAGGAATGAAGATTTCTGTCTGGGCGACGGAAGGTTTATCGTAGACGGTAATCTGAAACGTCTGCAAATAGGAGTCCAGTGGATTTTTTAAAAAGTCCGATTGCAAGAATGAACAGGATAAACGATGATGTCTCTTAGGCCTGTCAGTAAATCATTGTAAGATATTCAAGAAGGAGCTGTGCCGTTTTCCCGACACAGCTCCTTTGTCTTTTCACGTGACCGGCAATTTGTCTTTTAGCGGACCACTAAAAAACAATAAGTCCGACCGGTTACAGCCTATCAGTATACATTCACTTCGTCCATAAAGAACCAGGCCGGATAGCCCACGCCGTAATGCCAGGTAGGACAAAGACCGATACCTTTTACTTCTACCTTGATATAGCGGGCTGTAACAGGTTGCTCCGCCGTTACCTCTCCTTTGACAAATTTCACCTGCACATCGCGGTCCTCGTCGAACTTAAAGGAACCGAAAGGACGGAACTCTTTGTTGTCGGAAGAAACAGAATAGGTACCGCCGGCAGGCAACAGAATCCATGCCCCCAACTGATGCAAGAAATCCGTTTCTATCCGGGTAAATGTCTTCTCCTCACCCAAGTCAAGGACAAAGGCTGCATCGGCACCTTCCCATCCTACCCAGCTCTCCACATACGTAGTACCGCCATACAGTCCATCGGTAAGTGCCGTATCAGCCAAAGCCCGATAGCGTTCATGAGGCGGCTTTATCCATGTCACCCGGGCACCGGCAGCCTTACTCTGTTCTTTCTGCGGAAGAAAACGTTGCCGGTACAGCCTGCAGTAATCGTCCGGCCGGTTATTGCGTTCGTTCAGCGAAGTGACACCCAGACCGGCTGTCCGCTCCTCGAACAGATTCAGCAACTCCTGAACGGCTGTCTTGTCCGAATAAATATCCGTCCGTGCCAGCTCCAGTTCGGAGTACTGCAACGGCAGACGCGACAGAC
>URWP01000079.1 GCA_900551645.1 uncultured Bacteroides sp. | reverse complement strand
CCTCCCGACAGATTCTTCACCAGCTGGTCTTCGGGCGGACAACGGAGTGCATCCATGGCACGTTCCAGCTTGCTGTCCAGATTCCAGGCATCGGTTGCATCGATGATATCCTGCAGTTCAGCCTGACGGGCAAACAGCGCATCCATCTTCTCCGGGTCTTCATAATATTCCGGCAGCCCGAACTTGTTGTTGATTTCCTCATATTCAGCCAAGGTATCTACCACCTGCTGCACCCCCTCCATCCCTCCTTCCTTTACCGTCTTGGTATTGTCAAGTACCGGTTCCTGAGCCAGATAACCTACCGAATATCCCGGTGAGAAGACCACTTCTCCCTGATAACTCTTCTCGATACCGGCAATAATCTTCATTAACGTAGATTTACCGGAACCGTTCAAACCGATGATACCGATTTTAGCACCATAGAAAAAGGATAGGTAGATGTCTTTCAATACCTGTCTGTTGTTCTGGAAGGATTTGCTCACTCCCACCATTGAGAAAATAATCTTCTTGTCGTCTGCCATATTCTTTTAACTGTTATAAAATAAAATCAAATCTTTCTTTGCTCCATCTGCCTCCGATAATAACGATGCACCGCCAACTGATAAACTATCAGTCCAGCTAGACATGCAACCAAAGCCACAATAAACGGATTGCCGGATAAAGAGGCTGTCGCCCATTTACCAGACATAACTCCCAACAGAATTCCCAGTTCCCACAACAACTGATAGGTATGATAGCCTGTTCCACGTTCACAATGTAAAGGAAGCTGTATCATCACGAAAAGGAACTGCGAAATGGAGGCTGCAGCTCCCAAGCCAATCAAAAAACCTGCTCCCCACAAATGGATACCCGCATCAGAAAAATACAAGACCAATAATCCGGCACCTGTAAGAATCTGTCCTAACGCTACCAACAGACGTCCGTCAACAGCCACAGTTGCCTTCAAAAGCAGAAAACAGATAACTCCACCAGTTATGCAAAGGTAAAAAAAAGAATCGTAGATTGTACCAAAAACAATCCCTAAAACAAAAGGGACAGCCATCATATTCACCCCAGGTCCTAACGAACGGAACAGGAGAAAACGGTCGAACGATAAAAGAGGAAGTTCCAAAGGTGCCCGGAAAGATACAGAAACCATCGAAATCAACAGAATAGCTATTATCGCCAGCAATGTGGAAACATAAGTCAATTGTGGAAAAGAAATCAAGGATTCCGCATAATATCCACCAATCAGGCCAGACATCATACCGAAAATACCGGCCCAGGTAAAGCAAGTATTCGCCTGATTCCGTTTCTGACTAGGAGTCACATCGATAACCAAAGTACTTCCGGTAGCCATCAGGGCAATGGCAAATACTACTCCCTGAATCATCCATAGCAACCAAAGTGTATGGAAATGCTCCACATACGGATAAGCCAAAGTAACAAGTGCAAGTATCAGAATACTGCGTATACAGACTGTCTGGCGTTTGTATGTATCTACCAGATAATTATTGAAAAGTCCCGGCAAGAACAAAGAGATACCGAAAACAGCGGTCACTCCTCCGGCATACAAGTCGGAACAGTGCCACTGTCTTACCATCCAATGATGGAACACCGGAAACAACATATAAACAGCTGCATGCAACAGCAAATTAGCCACTGCCAAATAGCTGAAATTCCGGTTCCATAAATTATTTCTGCCTTCCGAAGGATGCAGTATACCCATTGCCATAGCGGAATCAATACTGCTCAGATTCGTTCGGGAAATCACATGATTTCACATCAGAAACATAATTTCCGATAGCATCGGTCATAAGTGTATGCAAATCAGCATACCGACGGAGAAAACGTGGGCTGAATCCCTTGGTCATACCCAACATATCAGTTACGACCAATACCTGACCGTCGACTGCTCCACCTGCACCGATACCGATTACCGGAATTGTCAGTTCCTGAGCTACACGGGCTGCCAAAGCAGCAGGAATCTTTTCGAGTACCAAAGCAAAACAGCCTGCTTCCTGCAACAAACGTGCATCATTAATCAGTTTTTCGGCCTCTGCTTCTTCCTTGGCGCGCACGCCATAAGTACCATATTTATTGATAGACTGCGGCATCAGTCCCAAATGTCCCATCACCGGTATACCGGCACCGATAATGTGACGGATGGTTTCAATCACTTCCTCACCCCCCTCTAACTTCAGTGCATCTGCATGAGTTTCCTTCATGATACGGATGGCATTGCGAACTCCATCGTACGGGTCGGCCTGATAAGAACCAAAAGGCATGTCCACTACCACAAGGGCACGTTTCACGCCACGCATCACCGATTTACCGTGATAAATCATCTGATCGACCGTTATAGGCAATGTAGTAACATTACCGGCCATCACATTCGAAGCGGAATCACCGACCAGAATAACATCGACACCTGCTCCATCCACAATCTGAGCCATTGTAAAATCATAAGAGGTGAGCATTGAAATCTTCTCGCCTCTTTCCTTCATTTCAATCAAACGGTGAGTTGTCACTTTCCGTGTATCACCTGAAAGATATCCAGCCATAATTACCTTAATTTAAAAACGGAGCAAAATTAGCAGTTTTTAATGAGTTATACAAATTTTCGGAAATCTCTGACAAACACGTGCTATCCTTGACAGAAACGACTGTCTGAAAATCATTTTCCGGAAAGCAGCTCCATCATCCGTTCATAGCTGAATCCTGTAAAATCAGGTATTACCAGTCTGCATTTATCTTGAATAGAAGCAGCCGGATTCGTCGTACTCAGACCTACCACCGTCATACCGGCAGCATTACCGGCTTCCAAACCATGAAACGAATCTTCGAATACCATACAGTTCTCCTTAACCGTATCGAACACCTTCGCTCCTAACAGAAAACAATCGGGAGCCGGCTTGGAACGAGTAAAATCTTCAGATGTCAGGATGCGGTCAACCAACCCTCTCAACTCCGGATGTGCCGCATATACATTCTTCATTTTCTGCTGATTGGAACTGGTCACAATCGCCATCTTCACTCCATGAGCACGCAGTTCCTTCATAAAATCGGCTACACCGGGAATGTAATCATAACTCATTTCGTTCTCATAGCGGTTCAATGCTTCTGTGATATCGGCCAACTCCTTCTCCATCCCTGAAAAATAACGGTCATATATTTGTACCAAAGTCTGTCCTTTGATGATTTTCCCGAAATTTTCATATTCCGGCACATACTTTCGTCCTATCTCATCCCAGAAAACCGTATATTGAGGTTCTGTATCTATAATCACTCCATCACAATCAAAGAGTGCAGCAATCGCTTTCGTCTGATTCATTTTTATTTAGCTTGATTTAACACGGCAAAGGTCCTAAATATCCTTATATCTTCCTAAATTTGATACTTAAAATAATTGAAAATGAAAAAAAACGACCCTCACATCCTTGGAACGGCTCCCATCGGTAAATTATTGGTAGAATATTCTATACCGGCCATTATTGGTATGACACTGACTTCCTTATACAACATTATAGACAGTATCTTCATCGGGCACGGTGTAGGAGCCTTAGCAATTTCAGGACTGGCTATCACTTTTCCTCTGATGAACCTGAATATTGCCTTCTGTACTCTGGTAGGTGTGGGTGGCGCTACCATGTCTTCCATCCGGTTAGGACAAAAAGACCAGACCGGTGCCGAATACATATTGGGAAACGTAGCTGTCCTATGCATCATCAATGCCATGGTCTTTGGAGGAATCACTCTCATTTTTCTGGAAGAAATACTCCGTTTCTTCGGTGCCAGTGATTCCACCCTTCCTTACGCTTATGACTTCATGCAGGTTATTCTGTTAGGAAGTCCTGTTTCATTCGTCATGATTGGACTCAATAATATCATGCGGGCTACCGGTTATCCGAAAAAGGCTATGCTTTCCTCCTTATTGACAGTAGGTTGTAATGTCATTCTGGCTCCTATTTGCATCTTTGTATTAGAGTGGGGCATCCGTGGAGCAGCCCTTTCAACCATTGCTTCCCAATTTGCAGGAATGATTTGGGTGCTCTCCCATTTCTACAGTCAGAAAAGTTTCGTCCGCTTCCGGAAATCCTGTTTCCGATTGAGACTCCCTATCATACGAAACATCTTCGGTATCGGAATGTCTCCTTTCGTGATGAATGTCTGTGCCTGCTGCATCGTTATTTTCATTAATAATCGCCTGTCGCATTACGGAGGCGACCTTTCCATCGGTGCATTCGGCATCTTGAACCGCATTCAGATGCTCTTCGTCATGATTGTTATGGGAATAACCATGGGAATGCAGCCCATCAGCGGCTATAACTATGGAGCCAAGAATTTCGAACGAGTAAAAAGGACATTGAAACTGGGTATCATTGCCGGTACCATCATAACAACCACAGGATTCATTGCCTGCGAACTGTTTCCAAAAGTATTTGTCGGCATGTTTACAGACAATGCCGAACTGACCCAACGGGCCAGCATTGCCTTGCAGATAGGAGTTGCCAGTTTTCCGGTTATCGGCGCACAGATAGTCATCACCCAATTTTTCCAGTCTATAGGAAAAGCTGCGGTATCCATTTTTCTCTCCCTGTCCCGGCAACTGCTATACCTGCTTCCTGGTCTGGCTTTCCTACCTCCTTTTTTCGGAGTGAATGGAGTATGGTCGAGTATGCCGGTTTCAGACATGCTGGCTTTCCTGACAGCCGCAGCCATGCTGATGCATCATATCAGAAAAATGAAAACAACCAACAGACTAACTGAATAACAACAGAATATTCAGTACTGAAACTACAACTGCTATCAAATAAAGTACAAATGTACTCCAACGGGAATTGACATAAACACCCATTACCCGTTTGGATGATGTCAGCCCCACCTGTAAGAAAACAGTAAAAGGAAGCTGAACACTCAGCATCATTTGCGATACAATCAGCCCCTGGAAAGGATTGTCTATAAACAGAATAATCAACAAAGCAATCCCCAAAGACAATAAAACACCTACTTTTGAGTGAATATCCTTGATGTGATAGGATTCACCGAACATACCGGCAAAGATAGAACCTGCTGCCATGCCACTGGTCACTGTAGACGAGATTCCAGCCATCAATAAGGCTAGAGCAAATACAATACCTGCATGACTGCCCAGCAACGGATCAAGCAGTGATTTGGCCTGCTGCAATTCTTCTACCGGTGTCTTATTCACAAAAAAAGTAGCTGCAGCCAACAGGATCATAGCACTGTTGATAGCCCATCCTACCCCCATAGAAAGCAAGGTATCATAAAATTCATATTTCAGCAACTTACGGATAGAAGATTTATCTTCACGATTATACTCCCGACTCTGAACGACCTCAGAATGAAGAAAAAGATTATGCGGCATTACGACAGCTCCCAATACACTCATAATAATCAGCATACTTCCTTCCGGAATGCTGGGAACAACCCAAGAACGGGTAGCCAACGGCCAATCTACATCAATTAAAAATAATTCATATAAGAAAGACAGACCGATGACAGATACAAAAGCAATGATTGTCCGCTCAATCCGTTGATACGAATTAGTAAAAAGCATGATAATTACCAGCACAGTCGTCAGTAAAGAACCCCAGATAATGGGAACATCAAATAACATTTCCAAAGCAATAGCACCTCCCAGAATTTCTGCCAACGAGGTAGAAATGGAAGCCAACACGGCACTTCCCAAAACAGGACGGGATATCCATTTAGGAGCATATCTGGTAGCAGCTTCACTTAAACAAAGCCCAGTTACAATACCCAAATGTGCTACATTGTGTTGCAAGACAATCAGCATGACTGTAGAAAGAGTAATCACCCAAAGCAAGGCATAACCATAATCTGAACCTGCCGCAAAATTAGAAGCCCAATTACCCGGATCAATAAATCCGACAGTCACTAGTAATCCTGGTCCGATATACTTAAATATGTCTAAGCCACCTAAATACCGTGGATGATCTTTCCGACTCAATTCTTTGATAAAATTCCACATAATCAGTCTTTGAATAAAAACAAATAGTTAAGCCCGTTTCATTTAAAAAGGGCTTTCAAACAAATATCCGTTCGAAAGCCCTCTTCCTATATTATTTTCATATTTCTTATTTCCACGAATCCCATCCTGCCGCCTGATACCAGGAAATAGAAGAGGTATAGTAACTTTCCCACGATGAAGAAACATAACTGACCATTCCGGGAAGATACATTCCAATACCACAAAAACGATCTGCATCAGGCCTAACCGTAATAAAAGTACGTTCCACACAGGACTTGGCAATCACAGCCTCATCCAATACCTGTTGAAAAGACGAAGGGATTATACCATCATTCAACTGACAGACAAAGTCACCGACATCAAAAGAAAAGTTGCGGTATGAATTCTCTCCATATTGCTGTACAGAATGATAATCAAAACTTTCCAACTGCTCAGCATGCTCTTTCAATTGTACCGATACAGCATCAGCCAATCCTGAAATTTTAGAACAATCTACCACAGCACAAGTTCCCCAATCCTGCTTGAAATAATCGGCAAAAGTAGAGCAGAACTGTTGATAATCGGGAGTATCAGCATACAAGTTCTCCAAAAGATACTTGTAAGGGAATCCTTCAGCAGGCGTTTCCATAACCGATGCAATGCAATAACGGGTCGCATTACGCAATTCATAAGCAACCTCGGCCGTTCCCATCATACAAGCATCAAACAGAACGAAATCCAATTTTCCGGCAGAAAAACTATTTTCCAAAACGTCAGCCAACTCCGGAATATTGATGCTATATCCGTTATCATCGCCAAACGCACGGGCAACAGACTTACTGGCTTTCATCCATCCTGTAGCATGAGATCCGTATATTAATCCATAAGTATCGGACGGAAATACGACTTGCATGTCAGCCAGAACCTGACGCATCACAACCGGATCTGTAGCAATATGATCTGAATCATACAGTTTCTCAATCTGAGCAATCTTCAAAATCTCACTGAAAGCAGCCTGCACTTTAGACGAAGCAAAAGAACCCGATTGCCAAGGATTTGCAATCAGACTTTCGATATTCTCCGCATCCACTTCTTCAGTATTGTTCACCAATCCTTTACCATCCGATTCAAACCCCAAGATACATGGATATGCCATCTCTGTATCCGATGTTTTAGGACGGTAATACACTGCTAAAGCACAAGGTTTTTCCGAATGAATCAGACTATAATACATACTGATTACATTATACTTCAAGTATGAATCCAAATCACTGCTTTGATTATTTGATACCAAATAAGCAAAAATAGTACGTCCCTGTCTCTCTTCCTGAACATCTGCAGGAATCTCATTGGAACAAGCCACAAACAGACAGGCAGAAACAAGTAAAAAAAAGATATGCTTCATACTGTTGATTATTCTATTTCAGCTTTTTCAAAACGGAAAGAATCTCCCAGGTCTTTCAATACCAGTGCATTTCCCTTCTGATACTTTTGTTTCAATTTACTGATTTCTTTCTCTAACTTCCTTTTCTTTGTATTGAAAAACATGAAGCAAGTGCGATTCTTACCGTTCTGATATTGTTCCAGATAGTCTTTTAGCTGCAAACTATACTGAGAACGACCTACCAGAAGCCCTTTAGAATCAAGAGCCGCACTATCTACCAACTGAATATCGGTAAAATAGACCAATGAATCTGTAAAAGAAGCAGATACGCCCGCCAAATAAACCCCGTATGTATTCTTGTCTTTGGGTTTCTTACAGAATGCTGAAACAGTCAGCACAGACAGTAAGAAAAAGCATAAAAATCTTGTATATCGCATAAGTCTCTAATTTATTGCGGACAAAAATAAGCAATTAAAGTTAAATAACCGAACCTGTGGACATTTATTAACACAAAACCATCAATCTGAGGCCAAACCAATCTACACCTACTAGAGAAATGCTATCTAAACTGATTCAAAAATAGATTCCATCATTACCATATAACCATTCACAACAATATATAAAAAAGGTGTACTCCGAGCGGAATACACCTTCCTGTCTTTTTTTAGAAATCAACCCTTATCTTATCCCAAATAAGATTTGAGCAACTTACTACGAGAATTTTGTCTCAGTCTTCTAATAGCTTTTTCCTTGATTTGGCGAACTCGCTCACGAGTGAGTCCAAACTTGTCGCCAATCTCTTCCAACGTCATCTCCTGCGTGTTAATACCGAAAAACATCTGAATAATCTCCTTCTCTCTTTCGGTCAGTGTAGAAAGCGCTCTATCGATTTCTCTCGAAAGTGATTCGTTAACCAAGGAGCGGTCAGCCATAGGAGAGTCATCATTGACCAACACATCCAGAAGACTGTTATCTTC
Organism: uncultured Bacteroides sp.; assembly: GCA_900551645.1. Taxonomy (GTDB): domain Bacteria; phylum Bacteroidota; class Bacteroidia; order Bacteroidales; family Bacteroidaceae; genus Phocaeicola. The sequence goes on along the minus strand of URWP01000079.1, from coordinate 2,669 downwards.
GCCTTCGACAAACGGAGCATCTACTGAAATGTGACGACCAGACACCTTCAATGTATCCGAAATCTTGTCTACCGGAATTTCCAGTTCATCAGCCAACTCCTCTGGTGAAGGACGACGCTCGTTCTCCTGCTCAAATTTTGAAAAAGCCTTGCTGATTTTGTTCAATGAACCAACCTGATTCAACGGCAAACGTACGATACGAGACTGTTCTGCCAATGCCTGAAGAATAGACTGACGAATCCACCATACAGCATAGCTGATGAACTTGAAACCACGGGTTTCATCGAATTTCTCAGCAGCCTTGATTAACCCCAGGTTACCTTCATTAATCAGGTCTGGAAGACTCAATCCCTGATTTTGGTACTGTTTGGCCACAGAAACCACAAAACGCAGATTAGCGCGAGTTAGTTTCTCCAAAGCCACACGGTCACCTTTACGGATACGTTGAGCGAGTTCTACCTCTTCTTCGACTGTAATCAGGTCCTCACGACCAATTTCCTGCAAATATTTATCCAGAGAAGCACTCTCTCGGTTAGTGATACTTTTGGTAATCTTTAACTGTCTCATTCCTAAAAATCGATTTGAATGCAAAGTTACAATTTTTTTCTGAATTTTCCGTATTCTTCTAAGAAGTTTTTCCGAAAAATCATTGCTAATACAACAACAAACGAGCCAAATAGACAAAAAGGACGTGTTAGTTTAACACTACATAACACGTCCTTTCTCTTCTACCTTAAAATACCTATCGAATCAATCTCTTCGGCTTATTCAGTTTGTGACAAATCGACAGCATAATTAGCACGTTTTCCTGACGGATAGACACCTGTCATAAACAATACCTGATCAGGTGACTGAGAAGCTGTCTTCATCACATCTTCCAAATCCTCTACCGTTCTCAGTTGTTTACCATTTGCTTTCAGAATAATGAATCCCTTACGGATACCACTATCAGCCATTCTACCGTTGCTGACTCCGGTTACCTGTACGCCATAACCCAAATTCAACTGACGTTTCAAATCATCTGGAACAGTACGGAAAGCAGCACCTAAAATTTCCATATCCGCTTTCTTCACAATCTTCGTATTACCCTGTGCATTCTTCAGCGTAATAGTAAATTCTTTTTCTTTCTTATCACGCCATACCGTAACTTTTACCTTATCACCCGGTCTAAGCTGTGCAAGAAGACCTTGCAGATCGGTCATTGTCTTTACTTTCGTACCATTTACTTTCTGAATGACATCGTTTTTCTGAAGAACTCCCTCTGATGAACCACCTTCAGTTACTTCTACAACCTGAACACCCTCAGTTACACCTAACTCTTTCTGTTCTTTACGGATTTCATCCGGATAAGTCTCATCACCCATATCACGACCGGCAATGCCTAACAAAGCACGCTGTACGGTACCATATTGTTTCAAATCAGAAACTACTTTAGTCATGATACTGGTAGGTATAGCAAAACCATATCCGGAATATGCACCTGTAGGAGAATAAAGCATTGAATTTATACCAACCAACTCACCGCGTGCATTTACCAATGCACCACCACTGTTACCCTGATTGATAGCAGCATCAGTCTGTATAAACGATTCTACCTGATTGGCTCTCAATCCACGAGATTTTGCACTAACGACACCTGCCGTTACGGTAGAACCCAAATTAAACGGATTACCTACCGCCAGTACCCATTCTCCTACCTTCAGAGCATCAGAGTTTCCAACAACAATAGCAGGAAAATCGTCACCTTCTATCTTAACCAAAGCCAAGTCTGTAGTAGGGTCTGTACCAATCACACGTCCTTTCATTTCACGCCCGTCATGCAGCTTGACACTGATTTCATCCGCCCCATCGATAACGTGATTATTAGTTACAATATATCCATCTTTCGAAATAATGACACCCGATCCAAACCCACGCTGTTCCGGCGTCTGTACCTGACGTTGCTGCCCTCTTCCACCAAAGAAGAAATCAAAAATATCCGGAGTCTGAACAGTCTGTACTTTACTGCGCTGAACGGCCATTATATGAACCACCGAGTTCAAAGAACTTTCAGCTGCGCTTGTCAAATCCACCGGTTGGAGTGTAGAAGAATCCAACGCAGCGGTACGCAGTGCAGGAGTATCAAATGTTTTATAGAAAGAAGTCTCATTATTTTCTGCATTCTGGGCAACAGTATAAGCGGTCACACCAGCTACGCCAGCGCTGACAGCAACCACAGCCATGGTTCCTATCGCAAATTTAGTTACTGTTTTCATAATCTAATATTTAATTATCTGTTAATTTCGTAATTGATTTAACTTTTCATTTGCTAAATTAGAACAAAATCCATACAGTTGTATCGCCCCTGTCAGCTTTTTTCCGTCTTTTAACAAAGAATGTCAGGCGGTTAACCGCAGTTAACGGGGAATTCTGCCAATTTTACATTCATTAATCAGTTCATACCCAGTACTGACAAAGATATTTCTGCCAAAACCTCGGCAGATTCGGTTTATTTACGTACCTTTGCACACAGAATAACAGTTGGCCGGCCTGTCGCTGGTACTTCGGTACAAGAGGAAAGTCCGGGCAACACAGAGCATCCTACTTCCTAACAGAAAGCTATCCGTGAGGGTAGAGCCATGCAGAAGAAAAAAACCGCCTCCTCAGGAGGTAAGGGGGAGAAGGGAGGG
>URWP01000078.1 GCA_900551645.1 uncultured Bacteroides sp. | reverse complement strand
CCCCCCCCCCCCAGCCATAGCAAGCGGTGTCGGTTCTCTTTTCGGAAGCGGAAAATTGAAAGATTTGGAACAAACCAATGAGAATTTACGTCATGAAATTGCCAAGCGTGACAAGGGTATTGATGAATTAAAAGCCAAGATGCAACAAATGCAGGAACAGCACGGCAAGCAGATTCGTAACCTACAAGGAATACATAATCAAGAGCTTGAAACCAAAGACAAGGAAATATCACGATTGAATACCATTCTTGAAAAAGCGTTCAACTGGTTTCCATTACTCAAAGAAATGTTGAGGATGGAAAGACTATGTTATGCCATCGGATTTACCAAAGATATGATAAACAGTCTTTTGACAAAAAAGGAAGCTATTAGGTGCAATGGTAGGATTTATTCTGAAGAGCATAGGCGAAGATTTGAAATCAAGAATGATATTTTCAAGGTGGAAAAGAATCCAACCGATGATAGCAAACTGATACTTACCATAAACAGACAGCCGATAGGCGAATGGTTCAGGGAACAATGGGAGAAGCTACAGGAAGGATTGCGAAAAACAGAAGAGCCAAGAAAAAATAGAGGATTTAGGTTATAAATTCTGTTCTCTATATCGCAAAACATCAATAAAATAACTAATTTTGTATTCGGATTGGGCTAACCCTCTCCATTACATAAGAAAAAGAAGAAGCGTTATGTTTATCTTGTAGGTGAAAACGTAGGAAACTTTCAAACTGATACAAGAGATAGCATAGTGGTTCTCACGCATATAGCGTGGGCTGCTATTGTTACATCTGTATCAGAGGTTTCCTACGACCTTCACTTAGACGTGGCATAGTTGGCTCACGTTTTTTCAATATAAAATTAATAGCCTAATAGAGCCAATAGGGAATTATACGAATATGAATAAGTTTATTATTCCATTCTTTTTAATCACTGCCTTCCTTGCAGTGGGTTGCAGCGATGATGAGCCAAAAGATGTTGTCAATGAAATCAAGATGTCCGTTTCTGCCGAAACAGGTACGTACATACCATGGGGCAGTGATACTCCTGTAGAGTGTATGCTTGTTATGTCTGAAGACAATCCCGGAGTATGGGAGCCACTTGGCTTTAATAGTATTAAATGGTTTACATACGAAAGAGGACATGAATATTACCTTTCGGTGGAGAGAACCATTCTCGCCAATACTCCCATGGATGCTCCAGACCGTACCTATTCGCTGTTGAGAATCCTTCAAGACCGTATTGTCACAAAGCCGGAGATACCTGTAGATAAAGAAATCAATTCAGAGGAAGACATTGAGTACTATGATATGTGCCCCTTTAACAAATATGCCATAGAAAAGGAAATCATTGTCAATGAGAATGGAGAAATTTCCTATGCCGACGGTCACAGCCTTCCGTCTTATGATAATGCCCGCATTTGGTTAAAGTGTATTCTTGATAAGGCAGATCCGAATTGGCTAAAATTCAATAAAATACCCTATATGGCAATCTATTCATTTGTATTGTCACCGCTTACGGATGAAATACGGCTGGTGCGCAACGAATCATCCGGTCCGATGTTCAAGGAGGTCATTCCTGAAAGTGAGTTTGCCCATATCACCCAATCCATGAAGCCGGGCGAAGAACTCCGTTACGCCCTCATCCTTGCCAATGTCTATAAGAAAGGACTTCAGAAGCTGGAATTTACGATAAAGAAACAATAACACATAACCATGATGAATAAACTTATCAACCCGATTCTTTTTATCATGTGTCTGCTTGCTATGGCTTGCAGCGATGATAATAATGAAAATGAAACATTTGCTCCGTTCAGTCTTGAGAAAAGATACTATGAAGTACGATTGGAGCGCAATGCTACTTCTATTCCTATAATAAACGGTAGTGGCGATATTAGTTTGGCAATAGAGGATGAAAATATATTGAATGCCATTTACTCAAAATACAACGATAAGGAGGATGACAGAAAAGGACACATCAATTTGTATGGTATGCAGAAGGGAAGTACAACACTGACCATTACCGACAATATTACCAAGGATGTGGAAACCGTTGAAGTGAAAGTGACAGATTGCTATTTGTCATACATGATAGCCGAAAGTAATCATCCTCTATTAAAAGCCAACACAACTCTATTTTTCATAAACAATCCTGCAAAAGAGTCCTATATCTTCGCTAGAGACAATCTCCATGGGACATTATATGACCGACCAACAATGAAAGGCAGTTACGAGTTCTTCATCACCCCCGATTCGAAAGAACAACTGCACGACATACCCGGATTGCGTTTAACATTCCAAACCGATGGAGAAGAAAACGTTACTGACAACAATGACACGGCAACATCTTACGACTTTCAAATAATGGGTAATAATCAGATATTCAGTGTTATTCAAGCATTTTTGGGTGTGAAATGGGAGGAACTTTTTGATAACGCCCATACAAAAAGCCCTGCACCAGTAGACTTTACTATGAAGCTGACTGCTCCCAATACAAATTATCAAATTACAGGAGTATTAAGTACTACATCCATTCCGGAACACATATTGGATTGATACATTGCTGCAGTTAGGCAATTAAACTGATATAAAAGCCAACTAAAAGAGCATAACTTGATTGTTCTTTTAGTTGGCTTTGTTTTATTCAGACACTTTTTTCTGAGTAAAGATGCATTTCATCTTAAATAATACAAAAACACCCAATTTTACATTCTTGGGTGTAAAATTGGGTGTTTGTTTTACAACTTACTGATTTTCAGTGTTTATTGCGGAGAGACAGGGATTCGAACCCCGGGTACCTCGCAGTACAACGGTTTTCAAGACCGCCGCAATCGACCACTCTGCCACCTCTCCAAAACTTCTGTTTTTCAGAAGCACTTCCTTTCGAAAGCGATGCAAAGGTACGACTATTTTTTGATTATGCAAACATTGAAGCCTATTTTTTTGATTATTTTTCGCCATTGTCGTAATTTTGCAGTCCAAAACCAAACATCAGACGCTATTACAAACATGATATATCCTCAAAATTTTGAACAGAAAATCGGATTCGACCAAATCAGACAACTGCTGAAAAACAAATGCCTCAGCACATTGGGCGAAGAACGGGTAGACGATATGGCATTTTCCGACAACTATACTGATATCAACCGATGGTTGGAACAAGTCATGGAATTTGTCCGCATCATCCAGGAAGAAGACAGTTTTCCAGACCAGTACTTCTTTGATGTACGTACTTCCTTGAAACGTATACGGGTAGAAGGCTTATATATGGATGAACAGGAACTGTTCGATCTACGTCGCTCACTGGAAACAATACGAGATATTGTACGCTTCCTGCAACAATCAGATGACGATGAAGAATATACTGACGAAGAAGGGAACTCTCCCTACCCTGCCTTAAAAGAACTGGCAGGTGATATTCTGGTTTTTCCCCAACTGATTACCCGCATCAATAACATACTCGACAAGTTCGGTAAGATAAAGGATAACGCTTCGACAGAACTGCTCCGCATCCGGCGCGAACTGAGCGCTACTACCGGAAGTATCTCCCGCAGTCTGAATGCTATCCTGCGTACAGCTCAGTCCGAAGGATATGTAGATAAAGACGTAACTCCAACCATGCGAGACGGACGATTGGTTATTCCGGTAGCACCGGGTATGAAACGTAAAATCAAAGGTATCGTCCACGATGAATCGGCTACCGGTAAAACAGTCTTCATTGAACCGGCAGAAGTAGTAGAAGCTAATAACCGCATCCGCGAACTGGAAGGAGAAGAGCGGCGGGAAATTATCCGAATCCTGACCGAGTTCTCTTCTGTTATCCGTCCTCAGATACCGGCACTGCTTCAATCCTATGAGTTCCTGGCAGAAATCGATTTTATCCGGGCTAAAGCCTTACTTGGATTGGAGTTTAAAGCTGGCAAACCGTCTTTCGAGGACCGCCAGATACTTGACTGGTTCGATGCTATCCATCCGCTGTTGCAACTCTCTTTGGCGAAACATGGTAAGAAAGTAATCCCTCTGGAAATCGAGCTGACTCCCCAACAACGCATTCTGCTGATATCAGGGCCGAATGCCGGAGGTAAATCCGTTTGCCTGAAAACGGTGGGACTTCTTCAGTACATGTTACAATGTGGTCTATTGGTCCCGATGCATGAACGGAGCCATGCCGGCGTATTCAGCCACATCTTTATCGATATCGGCGACGAGCAGAGCATTGAAGATGATCTGAGTACTTACTCTTCTCATCTGACCAACATGAAGGTAATGATGAAATCGTGCAATGAAAAAAGTCTGATTCTGATAGATGAATTCGGTGGAGGAACAGAACCGCAGATAGGTGGTGCCATTGCCGAAGCCGTATTGAAACGATTCAACCTGAAGCAAACATTCGGAGTTATCACGACTCACTACCAGAATCTGAAACATTTTGCCGAATCGCATGAAGGAGTCGTAAACGGTGCCATGCTGTATGATCGCCACGAAATGCGTGCGCTCTTTCAGTTACAGATAGGAAATCCAGGAAGTTCTTTTGCAGTAGAAATTGCCCGAAAAATCGGACTTCCCGAAGAAGTAATAGCCGATGCTTCGGAAATTGTAGGTAGCGAATACATACAAAGCGACAAGTACCTGCAGGATATCGTCCGCGACAAACGCTATTGGGAAACCAAACGGCAGAACATCCGTAAACGGGAGAAACAAATGGAGGAAACAATTGCCCGTTACGAAAAAGATATAGAAGAACTGGAACGTAGCCGGAAAGAAATCCTGAAAAAAGCCAAGGAAGCAGCCGAACAACTGCTGCAGGAATCAAACGCAAAAATTGAGAACACCATCCGTACCATTAAGGAAGCACAGGCCGAAAAGGAAATGACTCGTCTGGCACGCCAGGAACTGGCCGACTTCAAAGAACAGGTAGCCGACATCGAGAAGCAATCTATGGAAGAAAAGATTGCCCGGAAAATGGATAAACTGCGCGAAAAGCAAGAACGTAAAAAAGAGAAGAAAGCTCAACAACAGAAAGCTCCAGCTCAACCCACTCCGGTAATCAAGCCTATAGCAGAAGATGATTACGTCCGTATAAAAGGACAAACCAGCGTAGGACAAGTACTGGAAATCAACGGAAAAAATGCCGTAGTAATGTTTGGGCTAATGAAAACCAACGTAAAATTAGACAGGCTGGAACGTACAGAAGCTCCTCAACAGAACAAGGCCTTGACCAAAGCCACCACCTTTGTAAGTAGTGAAACCCAAGAGCGCATGTACGAAAAGAAACTCAATTTCAAGCAAGACATCGATGTTCGTGGTATGCGTGGTGATGAAGCTATTCAGGCTGTCACTTACTTCATAGACGATGCCATTTTGGTAGGAGTCAGCCGTGTGCGTATCCTGCACGGAACAGGTACAGGTATTCTGCGTACCCTTATCCGCCAATACCTGGCTACTGTACCGGGAGTTGCCCACTTCCAGGATGAACATGTACAGTTCGGCGGTGCAGGCATTACAGTAGTTGACTTGAAATAAAATCGCCCTATCCATGCTTTTCGGAAAGAAAAAATCATAACTTTGCAGTACGGAGTCTTCCGTTGGATGCATCTATTGCATCCAGGCATCACCGTGGTGGATTTAAAATAAACCCCACGGGATTTCTGCACATATATGCGATTATTGCGTATCTTTGCAGAAAACTTACACCTATTTTTTAGTATGAAATCAATCAGAGAATTATACCGCATCGGCACCGGCCCCTCCAGCAGTCACACCATGGGGCCCCGCAAGGCAGCCGAGCGCTTCCTGGCCAAACACCCCGAAGCTAAATCGTTTGAAGTTATCTTATACGGCAGTTTGGCTGCAACCGGAAAAGGACACATGACAGACGTGGCCATTCTGGATGTTCTGCAACCTCATGCCCCGGTAGAAATTCTATGGAAACCACATATTTTCTATCCTTTCCATCCGAACGGTATGACTTTTTGCTCAAAAGACGCCAACGGCAAAAAGACTGACGAATGGACTGTTTTCAGTGTCGGTGGAGGCGCATTAGCGGAAGAAGGAGAAGACCAAAGCGCTACCCCCGATGTCTATCAAATGAATACCATGAGCCAGATTCTATACTGGTGCGAACATAGCGGTCGGAGCTACTGGGAATATGTGGAACAATGTGAAGGACCAGAAATATGGGACTTCCTATCAGAAGTTTGGGCTACCATGAAAGAAGCGGTACATCGTGGACTGGACGCAGAAGGAGTACTGCCAGGCCCATTGAACTTACGGCGCAAGGCTTCGTCTTATTATATACGTGCCAAAGGCTACAAGGATTCGTTACGTTCGCGCGGGCTGGTCTTTGCTTATGCTCTGGCAGTCAGCGAAGAAAATGCTTCGGGAGGTAAAATCGTAACGGCACCGACCTGCGGTGCTTGTGGAGTAGTGCCCGCAGTGTTGTACCACTTACAGCGCAGCCGCGAATTCAGTGATGCCCGTATACTCCGTGCTCTGGCTACTGCCGGCCTGGTAGGAAACATAGTAAAACATAACGCCTCTATCTCCGGAGCCGAAGCAGGTTGCCAGGCAGAAGTCGGAGTAGCCTGTTCCATGGCATCCGCCGCCGCAAGCCAACTGTTCGGAGGAAGCCCTGCTCAGATTGAATACTCAGCCGAAATGGGATTGGAACATCACTTGGGGATGACCTGTGACCCGGTATGCGGACTGGTACAGATTCCTTGCATCGAACGAAATGCCTATGCTGCAGCCCGTGCCTTGGATGCCAATATTTATTCGGCTTTCACAGACGGACATCACCGGGTATCGTTCGATAAAGTAGTGGAAGTAATGAAACAAACCGGACATGACCTGCCGTCTCTATACAAGGAAACCAGTGAAGGCGGTCTGGCCAAGAACTATACACAGATGGACTAAAAACAAACCTATAAAACAGTCAGGACGTTTCCGGAAGCATGACTTTCTCCGAAAACGCCCTGATATTTTTGTACACGTTTAAACATCGATAAATACCTCATGAAGACCTATCAAACCTATCTGTTCGATTTCGACTATACCCTGGCCGATTCATCACGCGGCATTGTAATCTGCTTCCGGAATGTGCTTGAGCGACACGGATTCCATCAAATAGACGACCACACCATCAAACGGACTATCGGAAAAACACTTCCCGAATCTTTTTCTATCCTGACAGGAATAACCGACACTGACATACTGGAAGCATTCCGGAAAGAATATGTAAAAGAAGCAGACCAACATATGACTGTCAATACGCGGTTGTTTCCAGAAACCGGGAAAGTACTCCACTCCTTGAAAAATAACGGTGCAACTATCGGAATCATTTCTACCAAATACCGCTACCGTATTCTGGAACTGGTAGGAAAAGTATTCCCCGAAGGATTCTTCAACATCATTGTAGGCGGAGAAGATGTCAAGACTCCCAAACCGTCTCCCGAAGGTTTGAATATTGCCATCGAACGCCTGCAGACCGACAAAGCAACGACATTATATATCGGAGACAGTACTGTTGATGCTGAAACTGCCCGAAATGCCGGAGTAGACTTTGCAGGAGTATTACATGGAATGACTACCCGCGAAGAACTGGCAGTTTATCCACATGTAAGCATTGCTGATACCTTAGAGGAACTGGCGGAATAATTTCCGCCAACCTGATTTCTTATTCCTGATTTTTCTTCAACCATTCCAACCGGCGCTGATCGGGCAAATGTTTCACCTTAAAATGCTCGAAAGTAGCCTGGAAACCATTACCATCGGGACTGGCAGCCATCAGACCGACCCTGACCGGAGTATTGTCCTGCAACCAGGCATTCCGCATCATGATATATTCCTTGTCATCAAAAGAATAGAAAATCTCTACGGCATCCAGCCGTCTTACAGCCTTTATCCAAACATACGGAACAGGCTTATCCAAAGTAATAACACTCCAGTCGGAAGTATGATGAGTCACAACAGTACTCAGATTAAACTTACCATCTACAAACTCAATACCGGTCTTGATATAATTCTCCTTATCAATACGAAGCATCATTCCGGCCTGATCAAAACGTGCCTTGTAATCTGCCGAAACCTTTACCTTCACTTCAAACTCTCCCCCGTATGTCGCATAATAGAAAGGGGCATCGTCTACTGTAAACCCATAATGAGAAATCCGCCAATAATCACTTTGTGGGGTAACCGACATAATCAGCGTATTGTCTTTAATTTCCCATTGTTCCGGCTCATTGAACCATTGCATCTTCTCCAGAGATTGTGCCCATCCCCACTGTATACTACCGAGGAAAAGCAAACCTGCCAATATAAACTTTCTCATTGTCTTGATGATTTGATAATGAATATTTACCCAAAGATATTTCAATTGGATTTTTAATTACTTTTGCAAAAATAGAGCATTCAGACAGCATATACAATGACTATAAATAACCATTTTTCATCATGGACATTATCGATAAATTAAACAAGGAACTGTTGAAACAAAACTTCATGGGCCATTCCTACACTTCTAGTGAACTGGACAAATACAGAGAAGTTGCCCACAGATATGCCTGCATGGAAAATGCCATTTCTGTATTAAGTGATATGCAGACCAATATCAGTTATATTTATTATGGTGGATTCGCCGAAGCCTTGGGACTGAAAGAAACGGAAAAAATCGACTGCATACATTCCATCTGGGAAGAAGGAATCTTCAGGCTGATACATCCAGACGACTTATATCAAAAGAATCTGCAGGAACTCAAGTTTTTTCACTTTATAAAACACCAGCCTAAGAACAAACGGAAAGATTTCTACCTGATAAACAAACTGCGCATAAAAGATGCCACAGGACATTACCACTCTACCCTTCACAGGTTATTTTACATACCTGTAAAAAATGCTCCAAATGCCATGTGGCTGGCTTTATGCCTTTATACTCCACTAAGTCTGGAAATGCCCGGAAAAAGCGCTGTTGTATATTCTGTAACAGGCCAACTGATAGAACTGAAGAACAAGGATTCTACACAGATACTTTCCGAAAGAGAAAAACAGGTATTACGCCTGATTCACCAAGGATGGACAAGCAAACAGATAGCCGAAATACTTACCATCAGTATCCATACAGTGAACAGACATAGGCAGGAGATTCTTGGGAAACTTCAGGTCAAGAATTCAATTGAAGCATGCCGGATAGCTAAAGATTTAGGAGTACTATAAAGACAAATGGAAAGTTATCTGTTTTTATCGAAAAATTTCACAGAAAATATTGGCTATTTCATTTTAAAAGAGTACCTTTGCACCCGATTTGAGTCCGTGGAGGTAAACAAGTAACCGGATGAGAGCGGTTCACCTTGCGGAAGAAACCCGTTTAATCATAAAAATAATGTACGTAATTGTAGAAATTAACGGTCAGCAGTTTAAAGCTGAAGAAGGCAAAAAACTGTTTGTTCAGCACATTCAGAATGCTGAAAACGGTGCAACTGTTGAATTTGACAAAGTATTGTTGGTAGACAACAATGGCACTGTAACAGTAGGTGCTCCTGTAGTAGAAGGCGCAAAAGTGGTTTGCGAAGTAGCTTCACATCTGGTAAAAGGTGACAAAGTACTGGTATTCCACAAAAAGAGAAGAAAAGGTTACAGAAAACTGAACGGTCACCGTCAGCAGTTTACTGAATTGACTATCAAACAAGTTATTGCTTAATCATTAAAAACGTAGAAGAAAATGGCTCATAAAAAAGGTGTAGGTAGTTCTAAGAACGGCCGTGAATCAGAAAGCAAAAGATTAGGCGTAAAGATATTCGGTGGCGAAGCTTGTAAAGCTGGTAACATCATTGTTCGTCAAAGAGGAACAGTTCATAACCCAGGTAACAATGTAGGTATGGGTAGTGACCACACTCTTTACGCATTGGTAGACGGTACTGTATGTTTCAAGAAAGGTCGCGAAGACAAGAGCTACGTTTCTGTAGTTCCTTTCGCTGAAGCATAATCTGCCTCTTAAACGAATTTTAAAAAGCTGTCACGCATCAAGCATGACAGCTTTTTTTATGTCTATGCTTTTCGCCGGTCAGGAATTTCCAGAAACGTGAACTTCTTTTCTATCTAATTTAAGGTATTATATCAAAAAAAATTCACATTCTGATAGTAGATTCCAAATAAATATATAATTTTACCCGTGAAAAACACTTTTTAATAACCATTCATTCTATGGACGAACAAATAAAACAAATAGCTGAGCGTCTGCGTGGATTACGTGACGCCATGGAACTGACGACAGAAGAACTGGCAAATGAATGCGGCATCGACCCTAAAGAATACGAACAGGCAGAATCAGGCGAATACGATATTTCTGTAAGTATGATGCAGCAGATTGCCCGCCGTTACGGTATCGCTCTCGATGCGCTGATGTTCGGTGAAGAGCCCAAGATGAACACCTATTTCCTGACACGTGCCGGAAAAGGTGTCAGTGTAGAACGAACCAAAGCTTATAAATATCAGTCATTGGCTGCAGGATTCAAGAACCGGAAAGCCGATCCGTTCATTGTCACTGTTGAACCTAACGACAATCCGATGCACTACAATACCCACGAAGGCCAGGAATTCAATCTGGTAGTGGAAGGACGTCTGCTTCTAAGCATCGGAGGTAAGGAACTGACACTGAACGTGGGAGACAGCATTTACTTCAACTCCCAACTTCCGCACGGTATGAAAGCCCTCGACGGAAAAACAGTACGTTTCTTGGCAATCATCATGTAAACGAGGAACGAAAAATGAAAAATAAGTTCCGGCCAAGCGGAAATTTTTCAGCCTTCGGTTCACTCTAATTCCAATTCAAAGATTATGTTAGAAAGATTTTTAAAACAGACTCATTTCACTTCACAACAGGACTTCATAGACAACCTGAAAATAAACGTACCGGACAACTTCAACTTCGGCTACGACGTAGTAGATGCCTGGGCTGCCGAACAACCCGACAAACCTGCCCTACTCTGGACCAACGACAAGGGTGAGCACCGCCAATTTACTTTCGTCGACATGAAACGCTATACCGATATGACGGCCAGTTACTTCCAGAGCCTGGGTATCGGACATGGCGATATGGTAATGCTCATCCTTAAACGCCGGTATGAATTCTGGTTCAGCATCGTCGCTTTGCACAAATTAGGAGCGGTA
>URWP01000077.1 GCA_900551645.1 uncultured Bacteroides sp. | reverse complement strand
TGCTAGTCAATACGCCAATTTTGGAAGCTTACGATTCTTATACCTTTAATCTCTGAATTAAAAGAAATTACATCAATTTATTGGTCTCTCTATCCGGGAAAATGACTGACGGTTTGAACTGTTTAGCTTCTTCGAAATCCATCAAAGCATATGACATGATAATGACCACATCGCCAACCTGTACTTTACGGGCAGCTGCTCCGTTCAGACAGATACATCCACTTCCACGCTCACCTTTGATAATGTAAGTTTCAAAACGTTCTCCATTGTTGTTATCGACAATCTGTACCTTCTCACCTGCAATCATGTTTGCTGCATCCAGCAAATCTTCATCGATAGTAATACTACCCATATAGTTCAGATTGGCTTCCGTTACCGTTACACAATGAATTTTCGATTTCAACACTTCTATCATCATGGCCATCACTCCTTATATTTAATATTATCAATCAAACGTACTTCACCACAGAATACCGTAATACATCCTACAATGTAGGAACTTTCATCCCATGATGCCACAGACTGCAATGATGTACCATCTACGATTTCAAAGTACTCCAGGCGCAAACCTTCAGAAGAGGCAATCCGTTCTTCAACAAACTGTTTAGTATCAGTGAGCGAATGCGTTTTTGCGTAATCTAGGCTATCAAACAAAGTTTTTGAAATCTGCAAAGCCTGAACACGCTGTTCTGCGCTCAAACGTGCATTACGGCTACTTAATGCCAAACCATCAGACTCACGTACAATAGGACAACCTACAATTTGCAAATCAAAAGGATACTTCCGTACCATTTCACGGATAATAGCCAATTGCTGGAAATCCTTCTCACCAAAATAAGCACGCGTAGGCTCTACTATCAGGAACAATTTGCTCACAATCTGACAAACACCGTTAAAATGTCCCGGACGATACTTACCTTCCATCACCGTATCCAACGGCGAATAGCTGAAAGTACGTGTATCCGGTTCCGGATAAATCTCCTCTACCGAAGGAGCGAAAACATAAGTAGCCCCACAAGATTCCAACAACTCACAGTCAGCATCCAATGTACGGGGATATTTCAATAAATCATTCTTGTCATTGAACTGAGTAGGATTCACAAAATCACTTACAACGACTACATCATTTTCAGCTACAGCACGTTTCACCAACGAAGCATGACCTGCATGTAAAGCACCCATGGTAGGAATAAGACCAATTGTCTTCCCCTCTTTCCGACATACTTCCAAAGCAGCACGGAGTTCACCAATTGTTTGAATTAACTTCATTTGATATCTTTGTTTTTACTGTTTTCTGCCTGTTATTCACAAAAGCAGGTGCAAAGTAAATCCTTTTTTATCATATAAGGAAATGAAAAAGGAAAAATAGCATACTTTTCGTAAAAGTTACGTTGTCAAAACTTACGAAACGGCTACAATAAAAAACTGTTTCACAATACATTAACAAACTATAAGGAATAATATCAAATAACGGATTTTCTGAATAGGCATTTTTTTATTACCTTTGCAACTGATTTTGAGCAACTATTATAATAACATGAGCGCTAAAAAAGTTTTATTCATTACACAAGAAATTACTCCTTACGTACCCGAAAGTGAATTAGCAACCATAGGCCAGGATTTACCTCAAGCCATTCAAGACAAAGGTCGGGAAATCCGTACTTTCATGCCAAAATGGGGCAATGTCAACGAACGAAGAAACCAGTTACATGAAGTGATTCGCCTGTCAGGAATGAATCTTATCATTGATGATACCGATCATCCACTGATTATCAAGGTTGCATCTATTCAGGCAGCTCGACGCCAGGTATATTTTATTGATAATGATGATTATTTCCAACACAGATTAATGGCTGCAGACGAAAACGGCAACGAATATGAAGACAACGGCGAACGCGCTATCTTTTATGCCAGAGGTGTATTGGAAACTGTCAAGAAACTTCGTTGGTGCCCAGATATCATACACTGTCATGGCTGGATGAGTGCTATGGTACCGCTATACATTAAAAAGGTATATTATGACGAACCTTCTTTCAGAGATTCAAAAGTAGTATTCTCTCTGTACAGTGACGGATTCAAATCGAATCTGGCCGATAATTTCACCAGCCAGCTGATGCTAAAAGACATCACACCGGAAGATATAAATATGATTAAGACTCCGGTAAACCATGAAGAACTCTACAAATTGGCAGTAACTTATTCAGACGGTGTCATTCAGAACAGTGAAACCATCAACCAGAATGTGCTGGATTACGCACGTAAACTGAATATTCCTGTTTTAGACTATCAACCTGCAGACACATTCGCAGATGCATGCGATGCATTCTACGATCAAGTGTGGGATAATGCAGACAATAAATAATCAATAAACCAACAAACAATGAAACTCAAGTTCCTGGCAGCATTAGGACTTGCCGCTACCCTCTATAGCTGTGACGACTCAACCACCGGAATAGGTGACTTTGTAGCCAACGCAGATGAAATACCCGCTATTGCTGAAACATACAACGTGACAACATGTACCAACCTGTTGGATTCTATTTATTCACGTACCAGCAGTGCGTACCTAGGAAAATATACCGACCCTGAATTCGGAGAATATTCTGCCGAATTCATTACACAAATAAACTGTGTAGAAGGGCAGCGTTTCCCAGACACTTTCCAAGGAATCGAAGAAACTACGCTGGAACTTTACTACAACAGCTATTACGGAGATTCTATAGCTACTTTACGTGTACAGGTAGATACACTGAATACCGTAATCAACGACAATGGAAAAGACAAACAATTATATTATACTTCATTCAATCCGGAAGATTTCTACAACAAGAACGCAGCACCACTAACTGTAAAAGACTATGCAGCCTACAATGTAGCTTTAGCCGATTCCACCAAAAGTGATGACGACTACTATGGCAGTATCTCTATGGACCTTGGAAAAGATTTCTGTGATTATTTGACTCGTAAATACGAAGAAAACAACCACCATAACTTTGATGATGCTTATGCTTTCATCAACAATGTCTTAAAAGGATTCTATATCCACACGACCCATGGAGAAGGTTCTGTGCTTTATATCGGTGATATTTGGCTACGCATGAAAGTGAAATACCTTACAAAAGGAAATGTATCCGGAAAAGTCGACTCTGTAGTTTACATGAATGTACCGTTTGCTGCAACTAAGGAAATCTTCATGTCTACCCGTATGCAGAATTCAGACAAGTTGAAGGAATTCGTGAAAGAAGACAACCCATATACATACCTGAAAACCCCTGCAGGACTATGCACCGAAGTAACTCTTCCATTGGAAACCATGTATGAAGAATTAAGCAAAGACACGCTAAATTCGATTACGCTTTCTCTCACTAAAATGAAGTCAACTGACGAAGGACCTTATAAAATGGGAGTTCCCCAAAACTTGTTGCTGGTACGCAAAAGTGAAATGATTTCGTTTTTTGAAAACAACAAAAAGAACGACAACATTACGTCTTTCCTTGCTTCCTATGACAGCAGTACCAACTCTTACAGCTTCAGCAAGCTCAACCGATTGGTCAGCTATATCTTTAGTGAAATTAGAAACGAAGAAGAAAAAGACGAAAATTGGGACAAAGTTTTACTGATACCTGTTACAACCGAACTTGACTCAGAGAAGAACGTGGTAAGTATTTCACATGACATGGAAGTCAATGCAGCTCGCCTCGTACGTGGCACAGAAGAGGAACCATTGAATATTAAGGTAATTATTACTAAACCTACACAGATGAAATGAGGTAAAACACTATAATGATATGGAATTTTTATCAATGGAAATACCACAATAAAAGAACTTGATAAAATATTTTCTGAGAAGGGCATTCGTTTTGAATTGTAACGAATGCCCTTCTCTTTTAAAAACTTCCTATATAAGATCTTCCCCGATAGTCAGTATAACCTGGAATTACGTTAAGGGGAAAATATTCTTATCCTTTGTAACGATGCGATGCCTAAAGCCATAAAAAAGTCCCCATACCCAAGAGGATATAGGGACTGATGTTAACCAATAAATATACTATAGAAACTTATCAGCACACTTATTTAGTTTTCTTTGCAGAGGCTTTCTTTGCTGTTTTCTTTTCAGCTACAGGCTTCTCACCTTCTGCTTTCTTCAACGCTTCCTGCAGACCTTTAATTTCTTCATTCAGCAGAGCAAGTTCTTCACCTTGGTTTTTAATGGTAGTCAACAAAGAATTAAGCTCTTCATTATCCATATCAACTGGATACAACGAATTGACACGCGCAATAAAATCTCCTAAAATATTCATATAGTTAGTAAACGCATCAAAAGGAGAATCATAAATACCACGTGACAGATACAGGCCTGTATTCTTAGTTGTCATGAAACGGAAGTTATTGCTGGCCTGCAGATAATCCCAATCCTGTTTAATACGACGATCATCGCATAAATGTACACGTTCTGCTACACTATACAGTTTATTGAAAGCTTCGCGTTGCATGGCATTACCCAACCAACAGCTGACATCTCTTTCTTCATCTGACCATGACAATGGATATGGTACATCTACCTTATCAACAGATTTCAGTTTAGTAACAATTTCTGTCGGAGTAGAGAACGTAATACCTCTTTCCTTGGCACATGCCGGAAGAGCTTTCAGGAATTCCAAAATATTTGATGACAACGGCTGAACCATACCCAAAGTCTGCAATTCCATAAAGATATTGATTACCTGCTCACCTTCTGGCAAAGCAGCAATCCAATCCATATATTTATCAGCAAACAACGGATATTCATTCCAGTCTGAATTAGAGAAACGCAGACTGATATCATCCGATAACTTATAATCACGCAACAACAATTTTAAGTTCGGATTTTCTGCACAATGATACAGATAATGCGGACTCTTCCATCCCAATACATGCTTTGCACCTTCTGTAAGCATTCCCTTGAAGCCCATTTCCGCAATGATACCACCGATCGCGTCAGAATAAATCAAGCTGGAATTACGGAATACTTTCGGAGTCTGTCCAAAGACTTCTTTTACCTTATTGCTCATCCGTACAACTTCTTCACGGAAACAATCTTCATTAGCCAAAGAAGACAAACCATGTGAATACGGTTCAGCCAAGAACTCCACACAACCTGTTTCATTCAATTTCTGCAAAAGTTCAATAACCTTTGGAGCATGAATTTCAAGTTGTTCCAGTCCTACTCCAGAAAGCGAAACAGCAACCTTAAATGCACCCGCATTGGCTTTTGCCATTTCAATCAGTGTAAGCAAAGCCGGGATATAACTTTTTTCAGCAATCTCAGTAATGCAACGTTCATTCTCGTAATCATCATAATAATAATGGTCACGACCAATGTCGAAACAACGGTAACGTTTCAGATGTATGATTTGATGTATCTCAAAATAAAGGCAAATTGTTTTCATATCGCAATCAGATTTTATTATTTAGCGTAATTTCTTAATACGTCCTCGTATAGGCCACGAATCTTCCAGCCCACTTTTTCCCATGTAATTCCATCCACTTCCTTACGTCCTTCTTCCTGTAGATACTTGAAAAGCGAAGGATAGGTACAAATAGCGTAAATAGCATCAGCCATGGCATTAATATCCCAATAATCTGTCTTGATTACATTCTCCAGGATTTCCCCACAACCAGACTGTTTGGAAATGATAGAAGGTGTTCCACATTGCATAGCTTCCAACGGTGCAATACCGAACGGCTCAGAAACTGATGGCATAACAAACACATCGCTGTTCTTGTAAGCTTCATACACCTGACGTCCACGTTGGAATCCCGGGAAATGGAAACGGTCGGCAATACCTCTTTCTGCAGCCAGATTAATCATGGCATTCAGCATATCTCCAGAACCAGCCATCACAAAACGGATATTACGTGTACGTTTCAATACTAACGCAGCAGCCTCTACAAAATATTCAGGACCTTTCTGCATCGTAATACGTCCAAGGAAGGTTACAATCTTTTCTTTCGGATGTTCTACGCGAGGAATATCCTGCAAATCCTGAGAAAGCGGATATACAGCATTGTGTACAGCAAAAACCTTATTAGGATTCTGATGATATTCGTTAATTACCGTACGGCGAGTCAATTCAGACACACACATAATACAGTCTGCATGATCCATTCCATTCTTTTCCATCGCATAAACCGTAGGATTAACTTTTCCACGGGAACGGTCAAAATCAGTAGCATGCACATGAATACACAGAGGTTTTCCACTAACCATCTTGGCATGTACACCCGCCGGATAAGTCAGCCAGTCATGAGCATGAATAATATCAAATTCCTGCTGACGGGCAACGACACCGGCAATTATGGAGAAATTATTGATTTCTTCATGCAGGTTCTGTGGATATCCACCTGCAAACTCCATACATCCCAAATCATTGACGTGCATATAAGAAAAATCAGCATAAATATGATCACGAAAAGCATAATACTGCTCAGGTGTCATGTATTCCGGCAGACGTGATTTCAAATAATCATAATTCACATCACGGTATACGATAGGCACTTGATTCATGCCGATAATTTTCAGGAATTTCTCTTCTTGTCCGCAAGGTTTTGGCAGACAGAACGTAGTTTCCACATCCCCCTGTAAACTCAATCCTTTTGTGATTCCGTAAGAAGCGACAGCAAGACCACCGTAAATTTTGGGAGGAAATTCCCATCCAAACATTAATACTTTCATACAGGCTCCTCCTTTAATAGTTATATTTTTCCAACAAATACAAGACTCGTAATATCTCAGCTACATTCATCGTGAACGATACGGCACCACGACCACGGAAAGGCGGATTACCGTCAAACAATTCTGGAATAGAACCAATGCAATGACAGGTAAGTTCATCCTCGAAATTAATCATCTGACGTTCAACAAAGGAGATAGCGCTCCGTTTGTAAATACGCAAATAAGCTTCCAGATAGAATCCTTCCAGCCACGGCCACGCTGTACCTTGATGATAAGCATAATCACGTTGCAACTGAGGGCCTACATAGTTCGGATTATAGCCACCGCTCTTCGGGCTCAACGAACGTAACCCCTTCGGAGTCAACAATTCTTTAGTAACGATATCAACCACACCCTTCTTCTGAGAAGCGTTCAATGGTGAATAATCAAAGGCGGCAGTAAAAATCATATTAGGACGTACACTCCAATCCATCATTTGCCCGTCTACATAATCTAACAGATATCCATACTCATTCAAGAACGTATCGATGAAAGACTTACCTGCCTTTTCTGCAATAGCAGCACATGTTCCAATCAGTTCATCACAGCCGCAACCAGCCAGTGTATCAACAGTAAATCTCAACGCATTATACCACAAACTGTTGAATTCAACAATGTATCCCGTACGTGGAATAACCGGTCGGCCATTCACTGATGAGTTCATCCAAGTGACAGCCTTCTGAATACCTTCAGAATAAATCAGACCGTTATCATCCACCCGCATATTAGGATGCTTTCCGGCAGTCAGATAAGCCATTATATCCTTCAGCAAAGTTCCATACTTAGCTTTTGCCTCTTCCAAAGAAACCATCTTCGCATACTGCTGAATAGTCCATACTGCCCACAACAGCACATCCGGATGCTCCATTTCATATACTTTCAGATGTGTATCTTCTCCGTTCATAAAAGCATAGATGGCACGTGAAGCAGTCTTCATTACCTGTTCGAACTTCTCTACTTCTCCAACAGAGAGCATCAATCCCGGCAATGAGATAAACATATCACGCGCACGGCATTTAAACCAAGGATAGCCGGCAAGTATATAAGAATCCTCCCCTTGTTTATTTAAGAATTGGTGAGCCGCATTAATCAAACATTTCTTGAAATCAGCACGAGGTGTACGTTCTTCCACCTCTTTTGCAAACAAGTTGTTCAGATCCGCTGTATTCTGCATTGCCGTAACTCCACCAGAAAAGACAACTGATTCACCTTTTTTAATGCTCACTTCAAAATATCCAGGAACATACAAGTCTTCATTGAAATCATAGCCCCTTTCCTGCTCTTTAGGATATTCGATTCCCCGATACCAGTCAGGTTGGAAATGGAATTCATTCTCCTTGTTCAACTGCATATACAATTCCGGATAGCCAGGATACATACTGGTTTTAATACCGTTTTCCACCGAATCATAATGACGGCTAGCCTGTGCATTCTCATGTGTATCCTGCCGTACGCTCCGGAATGCAAGGAACGGTCTGAGACGAAGAGTAGTCTCTGAATGGGCATCCACCAAAGTATAACGAATCAGGATACGGTTTTCATAATGAACAAAAACCTTTTCTTTCTTCAGAATGACTCCTCCTACCCGATACCACGTAGTAGGAACTTTTTCACATTCAAATTCACGAATGTACTTGTGACCGCGAGGACTAAAATTATCACCATGATACTTATGAAGCCCTAAATTAAACTCAGCACCGTGCTGTATCACTGTCTCGTCCAACGAAGACAACAGCACATGGTTTTCGTCATCCAATTCTGGTATCGGAATGACAAGCAAACCATGATATTTGCGAGTATTACAATCTACAATGGTAGAACAATGATACGCACCTGAACGGTTAGTCCGAAGAATCTCGCGCGGAAGAGATTCCTCCAGGTTTGTCATTAAAGTTTTATCAAATCGTAAATAACTCATAGTTGTTATTTTAAGGTTATACTTAGATTTCGTTTAATTAAAATATTTTTCTTATTTCACCTCAAAATTAGTAATTAAATAATGATTACAAAATGAAAAACAGCTTTTTTCCAAGAAAAATCTAAAAAAATATTATCTAAACGGTAGAAAATAAATTTTATTGTTAAATCCATGTTACATAACATACTTATAAAGCTGCTATTCATTGTTGCAATCCTCCTATTTTTTCTTCAAGGACCTGATATTATCCAAGATACGTCATTCAAGAAGAAAATAAAAAGTATAGAAAAAGGCTATTCAGCAAAATCCGAATAGCCTCTCTATTTACATGTCAGGAAATCCTTTTCAGTCAATTATATCAAATCCACAATACGGAACCAATGCCTTCGGTATACGTATACCTTCCGGAGTCTGATTATTTTCCAACAAAGCAGCAACGATACGAGGAAGAGCCAATGCAGAACCATTCAAGGTATGGCAAAGTTCAGTTTTTTTGTCTGCTGAGCGGTATCTGCATTTCAAGCGATTGGCTTGATAAGTGTCAAAATTAGAAACAGAACTTACTTCTAGCCAACGTTTCTGAGCTTCTGAATAAACCTCAAAGTCATAACAGATGGCAGCAGTAAAGCTCATGTCTCCACCACACAGACGAAGGATGCGGTATGGCAGTTCAAGCTTCTGCAGCAGACCTTCTACATGGTCCAACATCTCTTGATGAGACTGTTTGGAATGTTCCGGCTTATCAATACGCACTAATTCTACTTTTGAAAATTCATGCAAACGATTCAAACCGCGTACATCCTTACCGTACGAACCGGCTTCACGACGGAAACATTCGGTATATGCACAATTCTTAATCGGTAGCTGTTTTTCATCCAGAATTACATCACGGTAGATATTTGTCACAGGTACCTCTGCTGTCGGAATCAGATACAAATCATCTACATTGCAGTGATACATCTGTCCTTCTTTATCAGGTAATTGTCCTGTTCCATAACCAGAAGCAGCATTTACAACAGTTGGAGGCATAATTTCCTCATAACCAGACTGACGGGCTTCATCAAGGAAAAAGTTAATCAAAGCACGCTGCAGACGGGCACCTTTTCCACGATACACAGGAAATCCGGCTCCTGTTATCTTCACACCAAGGTCAAAATCAATCAGATTATATTTTTTGGCCAATTCCCAATGAGGCAGTGCGTCTTTCGGAAGTTCTGTTTCCATTCCTCCCATCTTTACCACCAGATTATCCTCTGCTGTAGCACCCTCAGGAACCTCATCATAAGGCACATTCGGAATAGTATACAACAAGTTCTGCAAATCTTCAGCAGCCTGATCCATCTCTGCCTGCAATCCTTTGCTAGCCTCTTTTATTTCAGCCACACGAGCCTTTGCAGCTTCTGCTTCTTCTTTTTTCCCTTCTTTCATCAAAGCTCCGATAGCCTTCGATGTAGCATTTACCTCGGCCAGGTTTCTATCTAGTTGATTCTGCGCATTACGTCTTTTGTCATTCAATTCAAGCACTTGGGCAATAGCTTCCTTGGCATGAGCGAAGTGCTTTTTCTCCAATCCTTTGATAACCTTTTCGGTATCTTCTGTAATCTGTTTGATAGTAAGCATATTTCTTGTTCTTTTTAAACTTCTTCGTTATGTTACGTGCCACAAAGATATAGTTTTTTATTGATATATGTACCAAGGATTCTCCGATATAAATCAATTTGAAATCAGAAAACCGGTAAAGTATAGACAAGTCCCAGAGAAATACGTTGCTCGGTAAAACCTTCCGCGCCCCATCTACGGGCACGCTCAGTAAGATGAGTATGCTTGTAGAGTAAATGTAGATACAACAGCAAACCGCTTTCCTCCATTGGGAAAAACTCGGCACAAAGCTGCGCATTCCACGTCCGCCGATAATTACCAGACTGAATTCCATCCGAAGAGCGAAATACATTACCCAATTCATACACCCCTTTTACATACAAATTCCAATGGGGACTGACCCTATAATCCAAATTGCCGATAGTTGTAAAATATTCTACATTCCTGACTGTACGACCTTCATTTCCGTCTGCTGCAGTCAACTGACTAATCAATCCTTTAGAGTCCAGACCTTCCCGGGAGTACATGAAATCAATATATCCCAGAAAAGGTTTCTTATCCCACACATTTCCACATGTAAAATAAAACACATTCCGATTACGTGCCAACTGTCCGTACGACAAAGAATAACGTAATTGCATAGCCCGATCGATAAAATAACCGTCCCAACTTACAGTACCCAACAGAGGAACCTTAGACTCTTCTACTCCAGCCGGAAGGCCGTAACTGAACAGTTCATCATTCGAACCGTTCCGATTATTGACTATCTGGAAGTTAAGCTCATGATTTGGACTGGCTTTATAAGCCAGGTTTACTCCGACCTGATAACAAGGAAGATAATTATTGAAATCTGAGTAATAACGAACCTTTATGGCATTAACCCAACATTCATAGCCACTGAACTGTACAGCCTGCTTGCCGGCT
>URWP01000076.1 GCA_900551645.1 uncultured Bacteroides sp. | reverse complement strand
TGCAAAATATTTAAAAAATAGAAGAAAAGAAATTCTTATACGTATAAATTCTAACAGACACTAGATATATGAATATACATTTTCATCCTTGTATTTGGGCGGTACTGGCAGGCTTCTCACTGACGGCCTGTTACAAGGACATCGATCTGGAAAAGTATCGTCCTGAACCGACCCTTGTGCTTAACAGCATACTTTCACCCGATATGGTTGTCCGGGTACAGATAGCCCGTACGGTGTTTTTTACCGACCATCGGGAAACAGATACCAATATAGCGGATGCTGAAGTAAGAATGAGTGTGAACGGCAGGTTTGTGGAAACGTTGCGTTATGATGAAACGGGTCGGATGTATTTGTCAGATTATCGTCCCTTGGTCGGTGAACTCATCAGTCTGGAAGCAGATAGTCCCCTCGGGCATGTGTCCGGACAGGGAATTATTCCTGAAGCGGTAGCCATAGAAAGTGTCAGACTGACCGCCCGTACTTTTGACGATCCTGACCAGATGTACTGGACTCCCGACGGTGTCACCTATGGAAAGTCGTACGAAG
This sequence comes from uncultured Bacteroides sp., assembly GCA_900551645.1. Taxonomy (GTDB): domain Bacteria; phylum Bacteroidota; class Bacteroidia; order Bacteroidales; family Bacteroidaceae; genus Phocaeicola. The sequence continues at coordinate 10,667 of URWP01000076.1, read as the reverse complement.
TGACCTATTACATCACTTTTACCGACCCCTCAGAGGAACGTAACTTTTACTTCATCCGAATAGAAAGTGTTGACGGAATAGCCGCCGAAACGATTGACTATTCGTACGATGATGTCTTTCTGACACAACAGGGCGTTATTGATGGAGTCACAACGGATACAGGTATCTATGGAAATGAAGGGCGAACGTTTACAGATGATTTGTTCAATGGAAACCGATACACGCTGAAGATTGTAGAAAAGGCTCCTTTGTATACTGATGACTCACGTCCCCGTAAAGTCATCCTTTATTCGCTGTCGGAGGCCTATTATCATTATTTGACAGGTATTTTCAATACGGATGAGGAGTCTGTCAACGGTAATCTGGTGGATTTCGGACTGGTGGAACCCTCTCCTCACTATTCCAATATCACAGGCGGAACAGGTATTGTAGGTGGCGTACAAAGTCAATCCTTCCGGGTAGACTTGAAATCTGTTCTCAAATAGGAAACACTTTTAAAAACCTTTATAAATAAAAACATTATGAGACTTAAATTAGTATTGGCCTTATTGGCTTTGGGTATGATACCTGTGACTTTTACTTCTTGTGGCGATGATACACCGGACAAAGGTTTTGAACTGATAAGTTATCTGGATGGGAATTATACACCGACCGATGATGCCTGTCATCTGTCGGCGACCATCAACGGGAAGGAGGTGTCCGAAAAGGCTTCAGTCACCTTCCATACGAAGGATTTGCAGACCGGAAATATGGTTCTGAAAAATTTCTTTGAAGGATATGCATCCCTCGAAATCGAAGAATTTACCTTGATTCAAGAAACGGAAGGTGAATCGGTACGTTTTACATTTACCGGGACTCAGCGAGTGGATGAAACGCTTCAGTTCAGCTATTCCGGTTATGTGGTTTACGGAAAGCTGTACATTGAATTCAATATACAATGAGAACAAGCGGAGATAGGTATTGTTGGTTTTTGTTGTCAAGTAGGCAGGTCTGTCTGACTAGAACCTTTTATTTATCCGGAATTTGAAAGGGTTCCGGATAATTTACATGAAATGAAACTAAAAAATGTAAGAAGGATTTGACTGTTTCTTTTTTCTTCATTCTTTTGTAGAAACTTAAACACAATTAGCTGATGAAAACACACGACATTGGCATATTGCTATGCAGTATGCTGACATTACCGGTACAGGCCCAGCATCGTCTGTCTGGTAAGGTAGATACAGAAAACATGGCTTTGCCATTGGTGAATGTGGCCGTTCTGAATTCGTCTGACAGTACGTTTGTATCGGGAACGGCATCCGATTCATGCGGAACTTATGGGAACCAGACAACAGGAAAAATAGTAGATATCAACCAGCAGCCGATAGAAGGTGCTACCATCGTCATGCAGTTGCCTGATTCAACCTATCTGGGTGCAGCCATATCTGCAGCTGACGGTACATTCGTACTTGAGTCCGAACCAGAGAATTATCAGCTTATAGTCCAGCATCTGCTTTATCAGACCAGGTTGGTTGAGGGACAGACGCATGATGCCGGCATTATTGTTTTGGAATCGAAAGACTATAATTTGGATGAAGTGGTAATCGAGGGGGGAACGTCCGTTCGTTACCGTGGAACAGGGTAAATTGAATTATGATATTTCGGCTATTTCAGAAAAGCATATCGTAAACAATGCTTACGAGGCTATCTGTAAGCTGCCGGGCGTGCAGGACAGGAACGGCAAACTTTCGCTGGTGGGTGCGAAGGATGTAACGGTGCTTCTGAACGGTAAGGCAAGCACACTTACACAGGAACAGCTGATTGAGATGCTGAAGAATACTTCCACTTCACAGGTGCAGACAGCCGAAGTGATGTACAGCACGCCGCCAGAATATCATGTACGCGGTGCTGCCATTAATATTGTAACGGCAGAGGCAGACGACAATACCATCCAGAGTGAGCTGTCAGCCAGCTACAGCAACCAGTATTTCAGCAGTTACAGCGGTAATGTAAACTTCCTGATGACGAAAGGCAAGTCGTCGCTGAATGTCTCCTATAATCCGGGGTATTCGCATATCATGACTGTAATGGACCTGGCTTCCATGCACAATTATGACGGGAAGGTATATGACATCACGCAGACGCAGAAAATTAACACGAAGGGCTGGAGGCATAACATCTATGCCGAATACGGTTATCAGATAAACGAGGATAATGAGTTGAGTGTAGGTTACAACGGTGCTGTGTCGAACAACGGTAAAGGGGCGATTGATGTAAACGGAAACTTCCAGAACAGTCACAACGACAAGTTGCAGGACAGCCGGCTGCACAATGTCTTTGCCCGTTATTCTTCCGGCTTCGGACTTGATCTTGGAGTGGACTATACAGACTATTCGATGAATGACTACAATCGTCTGGAGAGCAGACTGACAGACAACAGCCGTCAGTTGCTTGATTATACTTCGGACCAGAAGATACGCAAGTTCTCGGTGTATGCTGACCAAAGTCACGACCTGACTAACGACTGGACATTGAAGTACGGTATTCGTTACGATTATACGGACAATAAGAACGGCCAGTTCTTCAATCAGATGGAAGGAAAGGAGGATGTGGACAATTCTTCCTCGCGCCTGTATGAGCAGATTACTAATTTTTATGCAGGCTTCGACAAGGAATTTGAAAGCGGCTTGTCTCTTTCGCTTTCGGCAACCGGTGAGTATTACTCCATTGGAAACTATCACAAATGGGCGGTCTATCCGCAGGCCAGTCTGAGTTATTCGCCGTCGGAAAAGCATACGTTCATGTTGGGCGTTTCGTCGGAAAAGGACTATCCCACTTATTGGGATATGCAGACCAGTACCACCTACATGAATGCCTACGAAGAGGTCCAGACTATCGAGGGATTGCGGCCTGCCAATGTATACAGTGTGAATGCCAATTATCTCTTTCTTCAGAAATACATGCTGTCGCTGTTCTATGAGCGTACCAACGATTATTTCACGATGGACATGTATCAGGCGAAAGAGCGTCTGGCACTTGTATACCGCACGCAGAACTGGGACTATTACCAGTCCTTCGGTATGAGTGCCAATGTTCCGTTCAGTATCGGCAATTGGCTTTCCTCGCAGGTGAATGCTACCGTCCTGAATGACCGTAACCGCTGCGATAACTTCTGGGATATTCCTTTTGACCGAAACAAATGGGCCTGTATGCTGGCCATGCAGAATCATTTCTCGGTTGGTTCCACTCTGGGTTTCGATTTGGATGCCATGTACCGTTCAAGCATGATTCCCGGTATCAGTGATACGAAGCCTGTCTTTATGGTCAATGTAGGTGCGCAGTGGAATTTTCTGAACGACAAGGCAAGCCTGAGCCTGAACTGTTCCGACCTGTTCGATACCATGCGTATGAAGGTTAGAAACCGCTATGCCGGTCAGCACATCGACTTGAACATGGGGCAATACAGCCGTACCGTTTCAGTGAAATTCGTTTACCGTTTTGGAGGTAGTATCAACAAGGAAAAGAAGGAAGTAGATGCTTCGCGTTTCGGCCATTGAACCATGATTTAAAGTCCTTTTGAATATCGTTTAAATGAATCATAATAAATACACAGACAGACTATGAAATCTCTATTTTTTATCAGCATTATCCTGTTGAACCTGTATGTTGGCAATGTAGATGCCCAGACCTTGGAACCGTATACAGTTGATCAGAATAAGGATAGTCTATTCCATAAGACTATAGGTTACTTGCATAAAAATCAGTATTTTATAGATTGTGTAGATACTACATCCGGTTTTATCAAAGCAAAGAAGTATGTGAAAAATGAGAATTTATTGAGTGTCATTTTAGGTCGACGTACAGAACTCAGTATCATTATCCGGCCTGTTCGGGAAGATGAATCTTCTTTATCTATTCGTATTTATCAGACAACATTAGAGAAAAATCTCTATTACCACGAGGAAGGAATCTGCGAAGACAAGACCATGTATCAGGCGATTATTCGTGGCATACTGGACACGGAATAAAGATTTTCCACTACCTTTGTATCAGTGTTTACGAGGAAGGGGGATTGCGTAGTGGTTATTTCATGTGCCCCGGCTCGACGAATGAAAAGACTTGAATGAAATGCAGCATAGTTTACATTTTTATTCCTCTGAGGAGGCGGTAGACCGTATGAATCGGTTGGGCAGCGAAGGTTGTCCGTTCTTTTTTCTGATAGATTATCAGGGTGAACAGTGTCTGGTAGAGGAACCGGACGAGTTGCCGTTTTCGGAGTTACGTTTTGTCTTTCCGGAAGCGAGTAATGTGCCGGAAGGTTATCGGGAAACGGAATATCCGGAACGTTTCCGCTGGTATCCTCATCCGATGAGTTTTGAAACTTATCGCCGAGGGTTTGATATCGTTCATCGCCACCTGTACGGAGGAAATTCTTTTCTGGTGAACTATACTTGTGCCACTCCCGTAGATACGGACTTGTCGCTGTTGCAGGTGTTCGAACATGCTGAGGCTCGTTACAAGCTGTGGTTGAAGAACCGTTTCGTGGTTTTCTCACCCGAGATTTTTGTCCGTATCCAGGATGGTTTCATTTATTCACATCCCATGAAAGGGACGATTGACGCCACTTTACCGGATGCCCGGGAGCGGCTGTTGTCCGATCCGAAGGAATCGGCCGAACATGCTACCATTACTGACCTGATTCGGAATGACCTGAGCCGTTTCTGTACCGAGGTGACTGTCACCCGGTATCGTTACCTGGATGAACTGCAGACCCATCGGGGACCGTTGTTGCAGATGAGCTCGGAAATCCGCGGTCGCCTGCCGGAGGATTATGCGGAACACCTGGGCGATTGGTTTTTCAGCCTTCTTCCGGCGGGTTCCATTACCGGCGCTCCAAAGTGTCGGACAATGCAGATTATTCAGGAAGCTGAAGGTTACGAACGAGGGTTCTATACGGGAGTTGCGGGATTCTTTGACGGACATAATCTGGACAGTGCGGTACTGATTCGTTTCCTGGAGCAGTTGCCTGACGGTAGTAAGGTGTTCAAGAGCGGAGGAGGGATTACGTTCCGTAGTGAAGTGAAGTCTGAATACGAAGAAATGAAACAGAAAGCTTATGTGCCTCTTTATTGAAACCATCCGTATAGAAAACGGAAAAGCCTGGAATATAGCCTTGCATGAGGAACGGATGAACCGTACCCGCCGTTCTTTCTTCGGCAAAGTGGCCGATTTGCATCTGTGTGCTTACCTGCATCCGGAGGCCTGTTCCGGACGCACCCGATGCCGGGTGACTTATGGCGATGAAGTTGTTCGTGTGGAATATTTTCCGTATCGTCTTCGACAGGTTGATACACTGAAACTGGTAGAACGGAATGATATTAATTATGCTTATAAACTGGCAGATCGCAGTGTATTGGATGAAGCTTTTGCCTGTCGCGGAGAAGCGGATGAGGTATTGATTGTACGTCGGGGGCTGCTAACTGATACTTCCATAGCCAATGTTGCCTTGTGGAACGGAAAAGAATGGCATACCCCGGCAAAACCGTTGTTGGAAGGTACGTGCCGGAGAGCATTGCTGTACGCAGGATTGGTAAAGGAAACGGATATACCGGTAACGTCTTTGAAGGAGTACCGGTATATCCGTCTGTTCAATGCAATGATATCGTTCGGCGAAGTGGAACTTCCCGTAGAACGGATACTGTCCTGATTAATTCCTGACCTGACTATTCCACCAGTTCGTAGCTACTTACCTGAATTGGCATATCCAGGTTGTGGAGTACTTTTTCCAGCATGATGCCTTCCAGATTGTTGTATTCATATCCGAAAGTTGCGCGGATACCCTGCAGGATGAACTGTGTAGCACGGTCGAGTGCGATAGGCAGGCTGTCGCCCTGCATTAGTGAGCCTGTAATGACACTGGTAAACGTATCGCCTGTGCCCGGATAATGTGCAGGCAGATATGGGCAGGTGACTTTCCAATATCGGTTGCCAAAACGGTTATAGGCATAAACCGAGGTAGAACGCGGGTCTCCGCTGACAGGTACACTGGTAGCAATGACAATGCTCGGTCCTTGGTCGGAAAGTGCCTTCAACGCCTTTTTCAGTTCTGCATCTGTAATATGTTCCTGAGAAGGCATGTCCAGCAGGTAATACAGTTCGGTCAGGTTAGGGGTAATGATGTCGGCTTGCCGAACCAGTCTTTTCATCTCGGTGACCATTTCTCCGGTAATCCCTTTGTACAGGTGACCGTTGTCTCCCAGCACAGGGTCGACTACCACCATGTCGTTTTCACGACGGAATTTCGATATGAATGCTTCGACAATCTGTGCCTGTTTCGGCGAACCGAGGTAACCGGTGTAAAAGGTATCGAAACGGATTCCCAGTTTTTCCCAGTTCTCGATGATATGTTCCATTTCTTCTGTCAGGTCGAGGAAGGAATAGGTAGGATACTGGGTGTGTGTCGACAATATGGCAGTAGGAAGTGGACATACCTGGAAACCCATGGATGAAAGGACTGGAATGACTGCCATCAACGATACATGGCCTACACCCGACAAGTCATGTACGGCTACTACTTTTTTTACCTGATTTTGCAGGAAACTTTCCGGACGACGGAAGGAAACCGTTTTTTCTCCTTCTGCTTTCTGCATCTGATGCTGTTCATATTGTTGCTTGATGTTATTTTCTGCCATAATCTTGTGATATTTCTTCTGCAAAGGACGGGACTTTTGTCGGATTGAGCAAACTTTTTCGGGCATTTATGAATCCGGAGAATTGAACGACTGTTTTGGTGTGAAAAATTGTGTAAATTCTTCTTTTAGGAAGAATCTCAATAGGGGTTTGGGAAGATATGCTTGTTTTCAGAAAAAGGATACAATGAAAAATTATGTTATGGCAACAAATGGATTTTTTCGGTTGTTTCTCATCCTGATTGGGGGACTTCTGTGTTTCATCGTGATTCTTTTGTCCGGTTGTGCCAGCCTGACATGTAATCCGTATAATAAGAGTGAAACCATTAAAGTGACTTTACATTAATAGATTGCGATCTTCCAACCTGCCAAACCTGTGATTAGGTGAGGCAGGCCGGTTGGAATCTTATGATGAATAAATCTTTTTTTATCATGAGGCTTAAGTTTTTTTACTATATTTGATGATATTAAAACTGGAGGCATATGAAGTTCGGATATCTGTTATTCTCTCTGTTAGGTAGTGTACCGATGAGTGTTTATGCTCAGGAAAGTAGTAGGCAAGACAGTATCAGACTATCTGAGGATAGTCTGAAAACGATTTCTGGTTGGCAAGATATATCTCCCGATTTTTCTCCTTCTTATATAGGGGTAAAAGAGGTGGAGATGGATAATTTGACGGATACCATGAAAATGGATGCAACCGTGGAATGGAAGTTACAGAAGCCTTTTTTCCTGCCTCCGTATTATACGAATCCGTCTCCGATGTTTTATGGAGATTATCAGACAGGAGGATGGATTTCTCCTTACTTCTATGGTAGTGGTTCGCAGAGTACTTTGCCGGGAATCGGGAGAATTAATCAGGCTTCTTTTCAATTTCGTTATGCCCTTAATGATTATTTCGATATTCAGGCAGGGGTAAATGCCGTCAAGTATAGTTTGCCGATGAGCGTCGGTCAGTCTTTGGGATTTTCCGGTGCGCTGGTTTATCATCCGAATGACCGGTTCCGGATAACTGCTTTCGGTTCTTATACCCCACGTAACCGCTATGGTTTTAACCGTGATGCATACGGTGCCACTATCGGTTATGACTTTACGGACAGGTTTGGTATGGATGTCGGTGTACAGCGTTATTATGACCCTCGGCATGGGTGGCAGACCGTTCCTGTTGTGGTCCCTCATTATAAGTTCAATAAGTTTGATTTGGGTATCGATGTCGGTGGAATCTTGTTTGAAGTGCTTCGGAATGTCATTATTGATAAGAGACAGAGCGGAACACCGGTCATCGCTCCGCCTCGACACTAGAAAAATTTTTGTCTACAGAATCGGGATATGAATATCTGGAATTGCTTCAAGCGTACCGACTTCAAACTTAACCTCGTGCTGATTGTGTGAGAGGGAGAATCTCTTTCCTGCCGCTAGAGTGTTAATCAGCTATGTATTGGAATGGAGAAGTCTCCCTTTGATGTGATTGGTGTAGAATTAGAACACCATACCAATTCCTAGGGAAAGCGAATGACGCAAATCCTTTATCTTTCCTGAGTAGGTTGTGTTTCCGGTATCAGCGTTATATTCATAGGACGGAATATCGGCAAATTCCTTCAAGTTATAACCTATTTGGAAATTCAGCCCGAAATGTTTGCGGAACATTTTTGTATAGCCGATACCTAAGTCCCATACCCATCCCGGAGATATGGCCTCATTGGCGAAGCAACCGTATCCCAGGTTGGTGTAAAGATAACCTTTCGGAATTTTGGTGATTGGGCTGTAACGGAAAGTCCCGTAAATGGGAAAGGTATTGAAATTGGGATGGGTATATCGGTCTGCTCCGATGCCGATACCTGCGGCTATCTTGGGTGTTATATCGTATAAGGCTGTCAGGTGGAGTGAATGTCCACCCGTCCGTTCACCGTTGTCCCACCATTTTTCTTTGCTCGCCAGTCCGAAATTATAGTGATAGTCCAATACTACATGAAATTTCGCCTCTTTTTTAATGGCTTTTTCCGGTTCTTGAGCTGAAGATGTATTTATTCCAATAAGCGGGAACAGTATGCTTAAGAGGATGTATCTGTTTGTTATTGTCATAAGCTGAAGTCAAGGTTTGTTGATAGAAGTTTCCGGACTGACTGGAGCGGGCAGATTACTCGCATTTTGCAGATTGGCAGATGTTCCTTCATTGTCGCATGAGGGGAAGCAGGTGGCTCCTAACAGGAAATAATCTAAAGGTAGGATAATTCTTGTCATGATTCTGTGAATTTATGAGTGATTGGTAATAAAAAGATGCGTGTGAAAACTGTTTAATGCAGATTCCCTTTCGAATCTATCTGTAACGGGAATACCAGATTTCCGCCAATGACTGTTTTACCGTTCCGTTTAATAGTCTTTCGGTCCAATGTGATACTTTCTAGTATAATGGATGTTTTACTGGCTGTAGGCATGGGTGGCTTGCTGTCATCCCGATATTTGAAATAACATTTCAGGGTAATCTTTTGTTTTTTTACTTTCAGGCTGATTTCTGTCATTGCTGTTGCCTGTCTCTGGTCTCCTGAAAATTTCATGTTCTTTTCATCCGGTAAATCCGCTACAAGAGACAGATATAATTTCCCGTTTATATTTCTGACCGTATGGGGCAATTGGGTTTGCGATTCATTTCCGAAAGTGGAGATTCCCGCTACAAACTCGCTGCTCTCGAGCAGGCTTTTATTATTTCCGTCACTGAAGGAAATGAGGATGCCACATTGCTGTGTGGTGGCCGGTATAGGTGAGTATTCTTCCTTGTGGCAGGAAAAGAGGATGAGGGTGAAAGCTGACAAGACAAGGCTTGTTGAGAATAATCTGTTGTTCATCATGATTTTGTAGGAATTTGTTTTTCTTGAAAACAGCTTTTTTATGAGAAACCACTATATCCCCTTGTTAATGATGGTTAACTGTATAGACTCTTTGGAATATCGATTCATATTTGTGAAGAGATAAGAGATATTTGTAACAGTGGAAAGGAAGTTTGCTGAAATGGTGAAAATCTGTTACATGAAGATTTGTGCCCATATTGGAAATTCATTGCTGGATTGTATGTAAAACAATTAAAGGTTTTTCCTAACTTTGCACATGATAAACAATTTAAAAACAATATTATTATGTGGATGAATATTCTTTTATTGATAGGTGGGTTAGTTTTGATTCTTTTGGGAGCAAGTGGACTGACAGATGGGGCAGCTTCGGTGGCCAAGCGTTTTCATATTTCCGATCTGGTCATCGGACTGACTATTGTTGCGTTCGGCACCTCGGCACCGGAGTTGGTTATCAGCGTGCTGTCTGCTATCCAGGGTAGTGCGGAAATGGCTATCGGAAATGTAGTGGGAAGTAATATTTTCAATGTATTGATGATAATCGGGTGCACAGCTTTGGTGCGTCCCATACAGGTAGGAGAGGGGACCATGAGTAAGGAAATTCCTTTGGTCATTCTTTCAGCACTGGTGTTGACCTGTTTTGCCAGTGACTGTTTCCTTGATGGAGAAAGCAGGAACATCATCAGTCGGATAGACGGACTGGTCTTGTTGGGCTTTTTCCTGATATTTATGCGTTATACATTTGCTATTGCCCATAATGGAAATGAAAACGGTGGCGAGGAACAGAAGGTTAAGATGTTGCCGGTATGGAAATCGGTATTATATATTGTGGGTGGACTTGCCGGACTGATTTTGGGTGGTCAGTTCTTTGTTGATGGAGCCAGCGGTGTAGCGCGTTCGTTAGGTGTCAGCGATTCTATCATCGGACTTACCCTGGTAGCCGGAGGTACTTCCTTGCCGGAGCTTGCCACATCTGTTACGGCGGCTTTAAAGAAGAATCCGGGAATTGCTATCGGCAATGTCATCGGTAGTAATCTGTTCAATATATTCTTTGTTCTGGGGTGCAGCGCTACGGTGTCACCGCTTCCGATGGGGAATATAAATAACCTCGATTTAAGTGTACTGATTGCTTCCTCCCTGTTGTTGTGGCTGGGAG